>JBOGIX010000162.1:0-2299 GCA_050744685.1 Vicinamibacterales bacterium
GGTTGGCCTGGACCGAATAATCCTTGCCGATGCGGTGGCCTGCGGCGGCAATGGCGGACTTGCCGGTATACGCGGCAACACGCCCGCGCCCGTCGATCATCGCCACCTGCCGGCCGTCGCGCTGCGCGTCCGCCTTCACCAGTTGATCCAGCGCCGCCGGCGCCGCCAGTCCCTTGCGCATCAATTCCAGGCCGCGCTGCCCGTATCCCGGATCGACGAATGATTGCGTGGCCACCGCGCCAACACCCGCCTCCGCCCACGCCACGACCGATCCCACCGCGAACCAATGCGACTGCACGGCGACGCCCATTTCGCCCGTCGACGGATCGCGCGCGACGATGGAGTAGGTGTGCACCAGCGGCCCGGCAGGCCGGGACTGCGGAACGAGCAGCGCGAGTATCGTCAGCAGCAGCGTCGTCATAGGCGAATTGTACTTACGCGTGCGGGGGGCGCTGTTCGCTGTTCGCTGCTCGTTGTTCGCGGGTTCACGGTGCGCTGTTCTCGAGTGCACCATTCCGGAATTCAACGTCAGCAGGCGCATCCTCGGTGCATCGTCATGAACCTTGGACCCGCGAAACGGCCGACAAACGAAGCGCGAACACCGAGAGCCCCGAGCAGCGAGCAGCGAACAGTGAATAGCGAACAGCGAAATTACGGCTCGCACCCCCGCGTCTCGCCAATCATGCCGCCGAGCACGGAGTTGAGGCCCATGCCGCGGCCGTAGCTCCCGTCGCGGATCGATCGGATGAAGCTGCTCGTGTGGTCCATCGGCAGGTTGGCCACGTTTTCGCAGAACAGGTGCCACCTGCGCTCGCGGCCGAGATATTGTTCGACGTTCGACACATAGAACGCGCCGACGGTGGCCTGGCGGTCGCGGAGGTACTTGCCGACGGCGCGCAACGCCTTTCCGCCGGCGAAATCGCCGACGACCGGCACGATCAGGTTCTTCGTGTGCAGCGCCTTGACCGT
This sequence comes from Vicinamibacterales bacterium, assembly GCA_050744685.1. Lineage (GTDB taxonomy): Bacteria > Acidobacteriota > Vicinamibacteria > Vicinamibacterales > 2-12-FULL-66-21 > JACCXG01. Next base: position 970 of record JBOGIX010000162.1, read on the forward strand.
GGCGAACGCCTCGGCGCTGGCGAGAAAGCTGCGCGGGATGCCGTTGGTGTCGGTGGCGATCATCAAATCCATGTAGGTCGGAAAGCTGCCGCCACGGCCGAAGTTCGACGAGTACTGAATCAACGGCCCGCTGGCGTAGAACGACTGATGGATCCACTGGATGCCCTGCAGATCTTCGTCGGGAAGGGGCAGTTTCCGGGTCTTGACCAGATGCTCCCGAATGGCCGCGCCGTGCCGCGCGAAAATTGCGTCGTTTGTGTCGCTCGCGAGGAGCGCCTTGAAGATATCCTCGATCGGAGCGCCGGGTGGCACGTGCGGTGCCGCCCTCGAGAAGAGCCGTGCGACGAAGTCGACGCGGTCCGAGGACAGCTCGAACAACGCCATGTACAGCAAGTGCAGCTGCAGGTTGCCGCGCCTGTTGTCCAGGATGAAGGCGAGGGATGGCCTGAGCGCGGCGATGTAGGTGAAGTTCTGCTCGGGCCCGACGCCGAGATACGCGGACCCCGTTCTGACGCTCCGCGTGAGCGCCGGAATGACGTGCTGCAGCATGCGCTCGTTCGACAGCAGGTTCTCGGACCGGAACGTGCCGCCCGGCTCGGAGAGCTCGCTGCTGAGCGTCCAGAACTGCTCGGGGGTGAGCGCTTCGGGAAGGCTGCTGCGCGCCGGCGTGCCCAGCCGCGTGGCAGCCACCAGGAGAAACACCCCTGCGACCAGGTGGCGTCTGGTCATCATGCGCGCACCTCAGTAGGCGGATGCTACCAGAACTCGGAGCTCGGGGCTCGGCTCTCGGCTCGGAGGCTCGCGGGATCGCGGCGCTCGCGCGCTCGACGGAAGCTGGAAGCTGGAAGCTGGCAGCTGGAAGCTGGAAGCTGGAAGCTGATCCATGCGCCACGTTTTCTTTCCGCATGTCGTATTGTCAGATATGCCCGAAGTGTCGGAATCGGCGGAGCGCGAGCAAACGGCGGTCGGCAGCTACTTTGTCGCCAACTATCCGCCCTTTTCCGTGTGGACGGACGCGGCCCTGGATCGTGCGCGCGCGGCGCTGCACGCCTCCCCGGCCGACGTGCCGCTCGGCTTGTACCTGCACATTCCGTTCTGCCGGAAGCGCTGCCATTTCTGCTACTTCCGCGTCTACACGGACAAGAACGCGCGGCAGGTGGAGGAGTACCTCACGCTGCTCGCCCGCGAGTGGGACCGGTATCTCGACCTGCCGGCCGTCGCCGGGCGGCCGCTTCACTTCGTCTATTTCGGCGGCGGCACGCCGTCGTTCCTGTCGCCGGCGCAGCTGCAGGGCCTGGTCGAGCGCCTCACCGCGCGGGTGGACTGGAGC
>JBOGIX010000163.1:0-6307 GCA_050744685.1 Vicinamibacterales bacterium
GGCAAGGACCGGCGGGCGCACGAGCGCCCGCCGGCTGTTCGTCGCGGCAATGGTCGTCGTCACCATCGGGCAATCCGGCGCGTTCGCCGCGGCGGCCGGCGAGCAGCCGTCGGAGCAAGTGACGGTCCACGAGGACCAGGGCTCGTACCGCGTGGAAGCGCGGTTCTCCGTGCCGCAACCGGCGGCAGCCGCGCTTGCCGTGCTGAAGGACTACGAGCAGATTCCGAAGTTCCTGCCCGATGTGCGCCGCAGCACCGTGCTGGAGCGCACCGACGGACAGGCGGTGGTCGAACAGGAAGCGAACCCGCGATTCATGATGTTCTCGCGGCGCGTGCACCTGGTGCTGGAGGTCGTTGAAGAGCCGTCGGCCATACGGTTCCGCGATCGGTGCGGGAAGAGCTTCAGCCAGTACGAGGGGTCGTGGCAGGTGCGCGAAGAGCGCAACGGCGCGACGATCACATATCAGCTCAGCGCGAAGCCGTCGTTCGCGGTTCCAGAGTTCGTGCTGAAGCGGCTGCTGAAGCGCGATGCCGTGCAGATGATCGCGCGTCTCCGCGGCGCGATTGCCGCACGCTCGACGACGTAGGTGCGCGCGCCCTGCAGGGGAGGGCGTGCCCGTGCAGGAGAGCACGCGATCTGCACTCGCCCCTGTCAGCCCGACGTCCCTCCGGCCAGGACAGTCACCACGTGTTCGAGTCCGTCGACGACACCGGCGAGCTTGCCCGCGGAGATCTTGTCGGGAGTGTCTTCGGCCATGTGGTACCAGGGGTATCGAAACGGTGCCGTGTCGGTCACCATCATCGCCTGATATCCAGCCTGCCAGAACGACCAGTGGTCGGACCAGCCGACCCCGGGAATAGCCGCAGGAACGGCGGCCGCCTGTACAGGGAAGGCGCTGCGCTGCCTGAACGCGCGTCGCGCCTTCATCAGCAGGCGCGCGGATCTGACGTTCGAGACAAGACCGATGAAGTTGCCGACATCGGGATAGAACCGAGCGACGGCGGCGGGATACCGCTGGCTCCCCCGATCGTCCGAGTAGTACCCCATCGTCTCCAGCGCCAGCATTGCGGTGATCCGATCGCCTCGCGCCCTGGCGGCGTTCGCATAGACGACGCTGCCCATGCGGGGCGTCCGGAAGAACGGCGGCTCCTCGTTCACGAACGCCACGAACCGGATCGTGCGCGCATGTGCGCGCGAGGCGAAGCGCGAGGCGAGCTCGAGCATCGCAGCAACGCCGGTCGCATTGTCGTTCGCGCCCGGGCAGCCGACGACCGTGTCGTAGTGGGCGCCGAGCACGACAACCTCCGACGCACGAGAGGTGCCCTTCAGGCTCGCTTCGATGTTGCTGACCGGCAGCCGCGCGATCTCGTACGACTGTTGCACGGGCTCGTAGCCGGACGTCCTGAGCTCGGTAGCAATGTATTCGGCCGCCTGCAGCAGGGAGGCATACCGCCAGATGTGCCGTTCACCGATGGCGCCGGCGAGCGCCTCGACGTGCGTCCGGAGCCGCTCGGCGGCGCGCTGTACGATCACGTCATCAGGATCGTTCAGGACTTTCCTGATGCCGTGAGCTGGTCGCGGACCTTCTCGAGCTGGACCCGTAGATCTTTCACACCCTCGAGCTCGCGCCACTCAGGTCCGTACTCGATGCCGCAGTGGCCGCGATAGCCGGCATCGACCACGATCCTCATCATCTTCAGGAGATCGATGTCCGAGCTGTTGCCGTTCGCGTCCCAGACGCGCGGTTTGACGCTCACACCCTTCGCGAGCGGCATCATCTCTGCCACGCCGACATAGGAGTCGTAGCTCACGACCTTCGCGTCGGGATTGCCGCGGCCGGGGCCGCTGATCCGGAAGTTGCCGAAGTCGGGCAGGGTGCCGGCACGCTTGTGGTTCGCCAGCTTGATGGTTTCCACCAGCCACTTCCCGTTGCTCGACAAGCCGCCGTGGTTCTCGATCACCACGTTGATATCGTGCTTGTCGCCGAACTCCGACAGCTCGTGCATCCCGTCGGCGACGAGCTTCATCTGCTCTTCGGGTGTGCCGGAGCTGTAGCCGTTGACCCGGATGGTGTGGCACCCGAGGAACTTCGCGGCCTCGACCCACTTGTAGTGGTTCTCGACTGCCGTCTGGCGCTTGGCGGCATCGGGATCGCCCAGGTTCCCCTCGCCGTCGCACATGATCAGCACCTGGGTCACGCCTTCGCCGTTGGCGCGGGTGTTCATCTCGCGCAGATACGCCGTGTCCTTTGCCTTGTCCTTGAAGAACTGGTTCACGTATTCGATCGCGTCGATCCCCACGCTCTTCGCGATCTTCGCGAAATCCAGATGCTGCATCTGGCCGCCGAAGAGCGATCGATTGATCGACCATTCCGCGAGCGAGATCTTGTAGAGGGGATCGGCGGCCGTCATCGCGTTCGACATCCCGGCGATGGCAATCGAGGCGGCAGATGCCTTGACGAAATCCCGGCGAGTGGGAGGATGTGCGCTCATGCGCGAGCATTCTAGCGCATCAGGCGTTCGCGCGCGCGTACCATCGGCCGGCGCCTCAGCATTGCGTCTGCCGGCACCGTGCCGCCAGAACGCAGGCCACTGTCAGGCGGCCGACCCGGCGCTTCCCGCAGCGGATGACCACCGAACAGACCTTGCGCCGAGCCGGCGAACACTGTCAACGAACGTGCTCCCCTTCGCCACCTCACTCCATGTTGACGACATGTGTTGACTACATGTGTCGTCGGGCCTACAATGCTGGCGTGACGACATGAGTAATCAACGCGCGCCGCGAACCATCGGCGATCAGGAGCTGGCGCTATTGCGCTTCATCGGCGACGCCGGACGGGCCACCGTGGCCGAGGCGGCCGCGGGATTCGGGGCACCTCGACGGCTCGCCCGGTCGACCGTGTTGACCATGATGGAACGCCTGAGGAAAAAGGGGTTCCTGATTCGCCGGCAGGCCCGCGGCGTGTACCGGTATGCGCCCAGCGTAGCTCCCGGGGTCACCCTCCGTCATGCCGTTCGAACGTTCGTCGATCGCACGCTTGGTGGCTCCATCGCGCCATTCGTCGCCCATCTCGCCGAGCGCGGTCGTCTATCCGACGAGGACGTCGCCGAGCTCGAGGCCCTGCTGGCCAGACTGCAGCGTGAACGACTGAAGAAGAAGAGCTGATGCGTCATGCCCACGACCATTGACGATCTGGCGCGATGGCTGATCGAGAAGCTCTTGAGCGGTTCGATTCAGGGCGTCGTCACGATCGGTCTCGTGTGGGTCCTGAGCCGCCTGTTTCCGAGGATCCCGCCGGCCATCCTTGCGGCGCTCTGGTGGCTGGCGGCGCTGAAGCTGCTGCTCGCGTTCTGTCCACTGCCTGCATTGAAGGTGCCGCTCCTGCCTGCGGAGACCGCCGCGAAACAGGTGCGCGCCGGGGTCGTCACCGTCGAAGCGGACATGTCAGCGCCGCAAAACGCGTCAGTCACCCTCCTTCCGGCTCGCGGGGTCGCAGGCGTCAGCGGGAAAAGATGGATTGAGTCATCGCGGGCGACGCTGATCGCCCTCTGGTTACTCGGGGTCAGTTCGCATGGCATCCGCCTCGTGCGTACGCATCGCAGGCTCCGCCGCATCATCCGACGCTCGGTGCCGCTGTCCGGTGTGGACGTGACGATCGTCGCCCGCCTCGCAGAAACACTCCCAGTACGCGTGCCTCATCTTCGTACGTCGAGTGACATCGATACCCCTCAACTGGTCGGGCCGTTCCGTCCCACCGTCCTCCTGCCGAGCCTCACGGCGCTGACACCCGGTGAACGGACCATGGCGCTGTGCCACGAACTGATGCACGTCCGCCGCCACGATCTTCTGCTCGGCTGGGTACCGGCACTCGCCGAACGCCTATTCTTTTTCCATCCGCTGGTGCGGCTCGCCACGCGAGAGTACGTGATTGCCCGCGAAGCGGCGTGCGATGCGGCCGTCGTGCGCGCCCTCGGAGTGTCTCCGACGACGTACGGTCGATTGCTGTTCCGGATGGGGGTCGCGGGTTCGGCGGGGTCAATCGCCATCGGCGGCGCCTCGCCGTCGATCGCTTCACTGAAAAGGAGGCTCGAGATGCTGGCACACGTCGGACACAAAAGCACGTCGCGGCCTGTGATCTGCCTCGGCGCCGTCGTGCTGTCCGCGCTTCTCCCGATCCAGCTCGTTGCACGAACGTCGGCCAATCACAGCGGCGTGACTGCCAGCGAGCGGGATCCGCCGTCACAGTCGAACGCTCTCGCGTTGGCAGAGCCGGAGTCGAAAGCTGCCGTTCGCAACGAGGCTGGTCTCGCCCCAATGGACGCATCACCTGATCGGTCGACCGCACAAGATGTGCGGCCTTCCGAACCGACCGGCGAGAAGCCTGCGGCAGGCGCTCAGTCTGGCGAGACGCGATCCGTCGAGCAGCAGTTTCTGAGAGTCCGCCGCCAGCAACTCGAACGGCAACTCGAGGAACTGCGACGACAGCTCGTTCATGAACAGACGGCGGCGAAACAGAACCTGGGGGCGCATCCGCCAATCACGCGCGACACCGTCGAGCAGAAGAAGCGAGAGTATCTCGCGTCGCTGCAAGCTCTCCAGGAGACACAGGAACACATGATGCGTCTGGCAGCCGCGCACGAGCGCGTCGCGCGAGTTGCAGGTGAGCTGCAGGAGATCACGCGCCAACAACAGGAGCGCGCGATCGACCGACAACCGCGGACCTATTCGAGAGGTGCCATCGTTACGCTTCGGCCGTCCGCTGACGGCACTCGGCTACCGGATGCAACCGTCCTGGCCGTTCCGGGCGACCGTATCCGCGTCGTCAAGGATACCCTCGCGGTCAACGGCGTTCCGGTCACCACGGTATCCAGTGAGTTTCTCGGCGGCCTACCCGAGGAGGCGTGGGAACAAGACGTTCCGCCGGCGCACTACTTCGTGGTTGCCGAAGACCAATCCGAGACCAGTGCCACGCGCTTCTGGGGATTGATTCCGGCAGATCGGATCAACGGCACAACGCGTCGCTGATTGACGATTCGTGCTTTGGCAACGGCGGCTCGGCGCGATCACAGCTCGAGACGCCGTCGACCAACGCTCGCGGTTCAGCTCGATGATGCTGCCGCGACCACTTCAGGAATCCCGGCGACGCCTGCTCCAGGAGGCGCCTGATCGGCTCCCAGTCGTCGGCCGACTCGCGCTGGTCCAGGACGGCCTTCACGCGCTGCAGGAACCCGGCGCCGTAGCGCACATGTACGCCGGTCACACGTTCCTGCAGGCTGCCGAGATACCAGGCATAATCGCCGGCTGCGATGCCGGCATGGAAATCGCCCGATGGCCGGCTATACGGCCTGAGGTGTTCCACGAAGGCCGCGCACACCATGCTCCAGATGGCGGCGTCCTCGGCGCGGCGATCGGCCAGGAACGAGTACGCGAGGTAGCTGGCCACGAACTCGCTGTACCAGCCTGGCGTGGGATCGAGTCCGGCGCGCGCGTAGCGGTGCCCCAGTTCGTGCAGCGTCGCCAGTTCCGTAAAACGGTCGGAGAGCTGGTCCGCACTCAGGCCGAGGCGCTTCAGCCCATCGCTCTGCTGAACCACGTGCCGGACCACGCCGTCGAGCGCATGTCCCCGGCCGATCGGGAGGACGACGGTGTGAGTCGGACCTGGTGAGGCTCCAGGGAGCAGCCCGGCAAAGGGTGGATTGATGTTCGCGCTTTCCGCGCGGCCGACGAGCGCGAGCCGCACCATCAGACTCGTGTCAGTTCGTGCCTGATAGTAGCTGGTGGCGTCCTGCATCAGCTGCTGCATCCGGCCGGCGCGATCCTCTGCCCCCGCGGGATGGAATGTCCGCACGCGCCCCTCGAGCACGGAGAGCTTCGAGAGCACCTCGTCCAGCGTCGCAGGGCCGAGAGCCATCGTCGTGGCGCACAGGCAGACGACGCACGCGAACACGCTTCCGAGGTCACGTCGAGCCATGTCGCACCGCCTTCGGCCGGATGATACACCCGCGCTGTGCCGGACCGGCTCATGCGGGCGGCGGAATCGAGGACTCGAGTGATTGTGGCGATCGCCAACAGATCCTCGAGCGTGCCGCTCGGGCCTGGCAGGTCCCGTCGGGCGTCACGCGTTCAACACCGCCGCTACGCTTCTGACTTTTGTGCGCGGTGCCGCCTCGCGGCAATGAGCGCTATCATTCACCGGGGGACGACTGATCCTCACCGTCGTCCATCTCATTCGCGATCCACATCGACCCTGACGACTGACGCAGGCTCTGCCGCGACGAGGGATTCATGAACCCACGCCACCCTTCCC
>JBOGIX010000164.1:0-5679 GCA_050744685.1 Vicinamibacterales bacterium
TCCCAGGTCTTGTTCGGTCTGATCGACGGAGCAAGCTGATGCTTGCCCAGGCTCTTGCCCCACACGAACTGAAGCACGTCGCTCGACTCGACGACCAGCACGAGGAAGAACATCAGCGTCGGCGCCCGGTGTTCGAATCCCGGGATGCGAAGCATCAGCAGCGCCGGCACATAGCTGACGAAGTACACACAGACCATGAGCGCCCACTGGTTCGTCGCCGTGCGCTCGAGGAACCGGTCGGTGTCGCCCGCGAGCGCGGTGCGGATGGCGAGCAGGATCGAGACGTAGACGGGAATCAGGATGCTGAACAGGCCGTACCAGTGCATCCAGATGAGCCAATACTGTACCGGCGTGACCACGAAGAACGACCAGAACAGCGCCCGGTGGTCGGCGGCTTTCGTGGGCACGAGCGTCACGAACTCGCGCAGTGCCAGGAACGAGACCAGGAGGAACAGCGCGATGGACACGCCGGCGCCGGTCGTCACGGCGGCCACGAAGATCAGCGCCATGACCCACCACGCGCGGATCCGGGCGTTGATGTTGTCGACGGTCGACCGGGCCGACGCGCTGCTCACGCGGCGGTCCAGGATCCACCCGGCGATCGAAGCCGCCGCCAGCACGCCGAGCACTCCAGCCACCAGCGCCGCGAGTGCGGGGTCTTCGATGATCGTCATGAGTCATGCCCCGAATGGAGCAGCGCCGTTCGCGCCCGCGCCAGGAACTCCTCTTTCCGCTCGTTGGCGCAGGCGTGCAATGCCGGGCCAAAGGTCACCCGGCTCAGCATGGGAACGGGGAACGCCTCACCCTTCGGCAGGATGCGATTCAGATTGTCCAGATGGACCGGGACGAGATCGGCGTCGGGCCTCGCACGCGACAGATGGTAGAGACCACTCTTGAACGGACCGATCTCCCCGGTCAGGCTCCGGGTGCCTTCCGGAAACACGATGAGCGAATCACGGCTGCCCATCTCGCGCGCCATCTGCTCGACAGATGCCCGTGCGGCGATGGCGGCGCTCTCCGCGCCGGTGTTGTTTCGCTCGATCAGCACGGCGCGGAAGACACGCCTGGCGAGATGGCGGCGGACGGGGTCCCGCTCCCAGTAGTCGCGCCCGGCCACCGGCCGCGCACGCCGCCGGATCGCCGCCGGCAGCGCCGACCAGATGACGACGAAATCCAGGTGGCTCGAGTGATTGGCGAAGTAGATCCGTTGAACGTCCGAGTATGGCTCGCATCGCCACTCCACGGTGGCGCCACTGATCAATCGGCACGCCGATGAGAGGATCGTGGCGATCATGCTGGCTGAACGGTCACTGGGCAGGGATGACATTGTCGCAATCGCCAAAATTGCCAAGATTGCCAAAATCGTCAAAGCCGACCCGGATCGGCGACGGCCTCGTCCAGGAGACGCCGCGTGCGCCGGCCCACGGTGACGATCGAGCCGAGCACGATGACGGCAAGGCCGGTGGGAATGGCTAGAGCTCGCGTGCCGGCGGCCGTTTCACATGCCGCGAGCAGCGTGACGACTGTGAGCACGAACATCCGATGCTGCTTGGCCATCGGGCCGATGAACGGCGGCCTCAGCCCGAGCGATCCGCCGAGCACGCGCACGTAGGCGGTCAGCAGCGCCATCATCGCGGCCGCCCAGCCGAGCGTGACCGCATGGCCGGATTGCGGCGACGCGTATCCGGCGCCGGCGAGGATCAACACATCGCCGATACGATCCGGCAGGTCGTTGAAGATCTCGCCCGTCCGTGTCTGGCGTCCTTCCTCCACCGCCACCATGCCGTCGAGCAGGTTGCACAGCAGCCGCAGCTGGATGCACGCGGCTGCGGCCACGAGCATCGCGGCGCCGCCGCTCGTCGCCAGACCCGCGGCGGAGAGAAAGAAGGCAGCCGCCGCCGCGAGCGCGAATCCCACTCCCGCGACGGAGATGGCATTCGGCCGCACGCCGGCCGCGGCCAACCGCCGGGCAAGCGCCCTGGCCCAGCGGGCGTGCCGGGTGGCCAGCTCCCTTCGCGCGGTGATCGGGCGGAACGTCTGTGTCATCGTGGTCTGTCCTCTGGCACGCTCAGGGCGAGCACGCGCCGATTAGCCGGCGAGTATCCGAGCTTCCGCCTCAGCAGCCTTCGCCAAGGCGGTGAATGAATGCGTGGCTTCCGGCTTGAGCCGGAAGAGTTTCCCGCCGTCCTTCCGTCTGGAAGGCGGAAGCACCGCGCCTAATTGACAATTTGTTCGCACGGTCTCGGCGCTGACCGCGCGGCAACATACCCGCAGCCGGCGGCGTTCGGATCGCCGAGGATGTAAAGCGGCCGGTGCGGATGAACGCCCGTACTTCCGGCCAGAGGTCCCCGAAGCGCGCGTAGACTTCGTCGTGATTCATCGCGACATACATGCAGTCGTCGTGGCGCTGGCCGAAGGCGTCGCACGCGAAGTCGTAGGGGCCAAGCCGCCTCGCCGATCCGGCGAATCGCTTGATGAACGATGTCGGCACCGTTTCTACCGCCAGGCCGACCCTGACGTGACGTTCGGTGAGCGGCGCGTAAGGGGTCCTCGCCATATCTGAGATCACGGGCCCGTGCCTGATCCATGTCAGGAGCGGGAGCTTCTGCACGGCGATTCTGGGCGCGCGCTCCTGATAAGGGCTGCGATCGTAGACGACAGTGGACAGGTTCGGAGTGACGCCAGCCTCGGCGAGCGGGTTGAACGTCCATCCTCCGGCGATGAAGGCGAACACGTGAAGGCGCTCGTAGTGGTTCAGCCGGTTCTCGCGAATGAAGCGCTCGAGTCGCTCGCGGCTCTCGCCGAGTCCCGATCGCGAGACGAACGTGGGCAGGTAGAGGTCGATGCCCTCGGACGCCAGGGACGGCGCGAGCGACCGGACTGCGCGCTCACCGGCGCGGTCGTAGCCAAACCCGGGGAGCACGAGCAGCGCGTCGGCGGGTGGCTTCGAAGCCGCGACGGTCGGCGTCACGATCGCGTGCGCGCATGCAGCGAAACACAGGCAGCAGGCCACGAGGGCGAGACGAGCCAGATGCATGCCCGACGATAGCCGCGCGACGGTCGTCGGGTCGTGAGGCGCGGCTGAAATGATTGTGAAAAAGGCTGAGCGGCAGGACGCATCGGGAGGAGGGTCGTCGCTTCCGGCGTCGGATAGAATCCCGTCCACGCGCCGTGGTCGGCAAACTGTCGGCGCACCGGCGCCGCAACTGCGTTTCGCGCGCGCAAGGAGCTGTCCCATGAGGCTGCGCGTTGGTCGGCTGAGCCAGGGAGCCGGAGTCCTGGCCCTTGCGGCATCGATGTTCGCGTACGGAAGCGAGCCCAGGTCCGCCGCGAGCGCGTCAGCGGACGAAGAACCACAGACTGAGCGGTCGGCGCCCAAGCCTGCCACGTATCCGGGCTACTCCCTCGTCTGGGCCGACGAGTTCGAGGGCGCCGGGGAACCCGACCCGAAGAACTGGACGTTCGAGCGCGGGTTCGTGCGCAATCGAGAACTGCAGTGGTACCAGCCGCAGAACGCGCGGCAGTCGGATGGGCTCCTCGTGATCGAAGCTCGGCGCGAGCGCGTGCCCAATCCTGGCTTCGTGGCGGCATCGAGCGACTGGCGAGGCAGCCGCGAGTTCGCCGAGTACACCTCCGCCTCCCTGATCACGCGCGGGCTGCACAGCTGGCGATACGGCCGGTTCGAAATGCGCGGCAGGATCGACACGCGACCGGGATCGTGGCCGGCGTTCTGGACGCTCGGTGTAACCGGGAGGTGGCCGCACGGTGGCGAGATCGACATCATGGAGTACTACCGCGGCCTGCTCCTGGCGAACGTGGCGTGGGGCGGCGTGAAGCGGTTCGAGGCCGTGTGGGCCGATTCACGCAAGCCGCTCGACGCCTTCAAGGATCCCGACTGGCCTCGTGCCTTTCACGTCTGGCGCATGGACTGGGACGAGCGCGCGATCGTCCTCTCGGTAGATGGCGAGCGGCTGAACGAAGTGTTGCTCACCCGCACCGTCAACCAGGACGGCAACGGCACGAATCCGTTTCACCAGCCGCAATACCTGCTGGTCAACCTCGCCATCGGCGGCACGCAAGGTGGGGATCCGTCGATGACGACGTTCCCGATGCGCTTCGAGGTGGACTACGTGCGCGTGTATCAGCAGGCGGCGAAATGACCGGGCGGGACCTGGCTGGCGTGCCGATCGGCGGCGAGCTGCCCCGGCGCGGATACCGCGCGGGCGGTCGGGCAGAGGCGCGCCAACCGTGTTGGCGTGCTATTCGGTGCGCACGGCGACCATCGGGTCGATGCTGACTGCCCGCAGCGCGGCGATTGAGGATGCGGCGACCGCTACGCAAGCGAACAGCACCGCGACACCCACGAAGGTCGTCGGATCGAGCGGTGTGAGGCCGAACAGCATGGCGCGGAGATAGCGCGTCCCCGCGGCTGCGGCCATCAGTCCGAGCGCGATGCCGACAGCGGTCAGGATCATGCTCTGACCCACGACGAGACCGAGGACGTCGAGCGCTGGTGCGCCGAGCGCTCTGCGGATACCGATCTCGACGACCCGACGGCTCACCGAGTACGACGTTACGGCGTACAGTCCCATCGCGGCGATCGTCAGCGCCAGCGCGCCGAAGAAGCCGGACAGCACCGCCACGAGCCGTTCCTGCCGCACTGACGCCTGGACGTGATCGGTCAGAAGCTGGAAACTGAAGGAAAGATTGGGATCGACGCGGCGCAGGGCGGCACCCACGGCACCTGCGAGTTGCATCGGCGGGCCTGCGTGGGGACGGACGCCGACGCTGATCTCGGTCAGCTCTCCGGGCCCGGTCGCCGCCGACTGTGCGACCGGCACGTAGACGATCCGCTGGATGCCGTCCCGTTGCGTTTCGAATATCGTGTCAGCGACGACACCGACGATCGTGCGTTGAAGCTCGCGCCCGCGTGAGCGCGGATGCGGCACCATCTCCCCGATGGGTGATCGGCCGGGCATGAACGTCCGAACGAACGCCTCGTTCACGATAACCACCGGCGGCGCCTCTGCGGTGTCCTGTATGGTGAAGTCGCGGCCGGCCCGCAACGCCGTGCCGTACGCGGCAAACCATCCTGGTGTCACGAAATTGAAGGTGATCCGGCTTTGAGGATCCCCCAGTCGCAATCCGCCGTCGACTGGCGTCCAGATTGAACCTCCCGCCTGCGCCACTCCGGGGACGCCAGCTGCCGCCTCCACGATCCGCTGATACAGGCGCCCACGGTCCGCCCGTTCCGTGCGCACCCGTCCGGTGTCGACATTGACCACCAGCACGCGATCGGGGTCGAAACCGAGCGGCACATTCGAGAGGCGCGCGAACGACCGCACGAAGAGCGCTGCCGCGATCACGAGCGCAAGCGACAGCGTGACCTGCGTGATGACGAGACCGCCGGACAAGGATGCGAGCGCGCGACGGCCGGACGAAGCGGTCAGGGCGCGGGTCCGCACCTTGAGGACATCGAGGGGGGCAACTCGGGCCGCGCGCAGCGCCGGAACGATACCGCAGACAAACGCCGTCAGGAACGCGACCACGGTCGTGAATGCCATCACGCGCCAGTCGAAAGACGGATCGAGGACCATCCGCTCGGCGTCCACCGACAATTGCGCAACGAGCGCGCGGCTGATCCACTGAGCCATGAAGAATCCGACGATGGCGCCAGGG
>JBOGIX010000165.1:0-1927 GCA_050744685.1 Vicinamibacterales bacterium
GTGTGTGCTCAGGCTTGACGAAGGTGGGGACGAACTTGCCCGACAGGTCTTCCGCGACGTCGACGGTGAAGACGATCGGCTGCCATTTCGAATGCGTGGTGGCCCGTTCTGTCTGCCGGGCGTGTGCGGGCACCACCGCGGCCGCCGCCACAACAACGGCAAGCGTGAGGCCGCGGACGAGAGATGAGCGCTGCAATAACGAATACATGATCCGTTCTCCTTGATTGAAGTTCACGAGTTGCTGCCTGCGGTCGGGCGACATGCCTGATGCCAGCGTCCGGACGCTCCGCAGACGGCAGACCGGACGCTACGAGACGCGCAGGCGGTAGACGCGAAAGAAGCCGGCGTCCACCGGCAGCACGTCGACACGGCCGAAGCCCGCAGCCCGGGCCAACGTGTGGATGGTCTGCGGCCGTATGACCGTTCCGATGGCAGCCGACGGCGGATCGGCGAGCGACACGGGCAGGCAGTGGACGACGCTCCACCCGTACATCAGCCGTTCCATCTCGCCGGCGGGAGCGTGGAAGTGCTCTGCGACCTTCTCGTCGGCGATGAGGAGCGTGCCGCCAGGGCTGAGCGCCTGACGAAAGGCCAGCAAGGCCTCGCGCGGGCGTGCCATGTCGTGCAGTGCCTCGAGCACCAGAATCGCGTCGAACGGACCCCGGTCGGCGACGCGCGTCGCGTCCGCAGTCTCGAATCCGACGCTCACGTCCGCAGCGGCAGCATTCCCACGCGCGTCTGCGATCGATGCGGCGTCGGCGTCGAACCCGATCACGTCGGCCGCGGTGTAGGCGCGTGCGATCGCGATCGTCGACCAGCCCGCGCCGCAGCCGACGTCGGCCACGCGCGATCCCGGCGCGGCGAGCCGTTGGTGCAGGTCTGGCGCCGACGGAATCCAGCGCTCGACGAGATCGGTCGTGAATGCCGGCCGGTTGATCGCGGCCTGGCCCTGCCGGAACGCGGCGCCGAACGCCGGGTACGGCACTCCGCCGCCGCTGCGGTACGCGTCGACCACTCGGTCGAGGACGCCGCCGATTCCAGCCACCATCTGGGCCAGCGGCGCGAGGTGCGCGGGATGGTCTTCCGTCGCCAGCACGTTCACGTGCTCGGCCGGCAGCCAGTAGCGGCGATCGTCAGGACGCGCCGCCACCGCCTCGACGAGCAGCAGGCCCGCGACCGCCTGCTGCTCGAGCCACTCGCGGGCGTACCGCGGCGCGATGCCTGCCGTTTGTGACAGTTCCGTCGCCGTAACCCTCACCCCCGAGGACAGGACCTCGTACAGACCGAGCGTCTTGCCGAGGTAGATGCTGAACAGCTCGAGCGTCTGGACGGTCGACTGCAGCAGGCGCGACGTCAGTGCTTCTTCAGTAGTGCGAACCGCGGTGCACATTGGAATCCTCCACAGGATGTCCAATGGGCGTGAGGCATGGCCTCACAATGGAAGGCCGCGGAACCGCTACTCGAAGGCCTGAGCGCATCGTCGGCCGTCAATGGCTCGCGGGACGCATGTAGACGCGCGCGCCGCCAAGATAGGTGGCCTCGACGGTGATGTTCTTCACTTCATCGACGGGGCAGGTGAGGATGTCGCGGTCGAGCACGATGAAGTCGGCCAGCTTGCCGGGCTCGAGCGAGCCCTTCCGCGATTCCTCGAACGTCAGGAACGCGTTGTTGATCGTGTAGAGGCGGATCGCCTGTTCGCGCGTCAGGGTCTGCTCGGGATGCAGCGGCGTCTCGCTCCCGCGCGGCCGCCGCACGAGCGTCGTCCACATGCCGAGGAACGGGTTGTAGGGGTTGATCGAGCGCAGGCTGCCGATTTTCTGCATGTGATCCGAGCCGCCGCCGGCGGTGACGCCCTCCTCGAACAACGTGCGATAGGGGTGGAAGTAGGCGAGCCGCTCGGCGCCGAAATGCCGCTCGAGCGTCGCAC
>JBOGIX010000166.1:0-4078 GCA_050744685.1 Vicinamibacterales bacterium
TCTCGTCCGGCGCGAATCGTCGGCGCAGGTTCCTGTGAACGGGCGTCAGTGTCCAGTATTCGAATTTGGCTTGCAGATTCCCGGTGGTTATCCGCCGAGAGCACGTGAATCAATCGTTCGTGCCAATAGGGTGGCTTCCGCCTTCCGCCTTCGCGCGAAGCGCTTCGGCGGACCGCGTAGCCTTGGCGAAGGCTGGTCAGGCGGAAGATCGGCGGGAATCTTCCGGCTGAAGCCGGAAGCCACATCTGTTCACCGTGAAACTGGAGACCATGAAGACCGAGACTGAAAACTGGCAACTGGAAACTGGAGACTGATTACAGCTCCACACATGGCCCCCGGCTCGGCGGCGTGGTGGGCGCCGGGCGCACCGACAGGTATTGCACGGCCGGCGGCATCGTCGGGGCCAGGGTGATCGCCACCTCGAGATTGCCGCGCTCGCAGGTCATCGCCCACTGACCGCGCAGGGCGTTTTCGACGTTACTGAACTTGTCCGGTGTCGTGCAGCGGCCGACCTTCTCGACGAGTGCCGCGATCTCCTGCTGCCGGCGATCTTTCGACCGATCCATGTACAGGTTCTCCGCCGCGATGCGATCGGCGAGCCGATCGTCCCACTGCACGATCAGCCTGGACACATCGTCACGCGCGCGGACGAGCGCGGCAGACGGTTCGACGATGCGCGGTTGGAGGGCCCCGGTCTGGGCGAGCCGATCGAGGGCCTCGCCGACGACGCGGCCCCATCCGGTGTAAGTCCGGTTGCCGAACGCGATGATGCCCACGCCGTAGTCCGGTAGCCAGCGCATCAACGATCCGTAACCGGGCAGCCCCCCGCCATGCGCGACGATCGCCCGCTGATCGCACGTCTGGGTCACGCCCAGGCCGTATCCATAGCTGCTCGCCGTCAGGTGCGCGGCAGGCGCCGCCTTGTCGAGGACCACGCGCATGCCGGATGGGCGCCAGGGCTGCTGCATTTCGCGCAACGAGGCGCGCCGAATGGGACCGGTCTCGGCGCCGTTGCGAGGCGGCCACGCGTCGAGAAGCGCCGCCACATACCGGCTGAGATCACGAACCGACGTCAGCATCCCGCCCATTGAGCCAAAGGCGCCGTGCGGCAGCGCGGGCTCTTCCTTCCAGCGCTCGTCTTCCCATCGGTAACCGTGTGCGACGCGCATCGCAGGCACGCGCGACGGATGGAGTGTCGTCGACGACATGCCCAGCGGCCGAAGGATGCTCTCCGACACATACTCGTCATAGGGCTTGCCCGAGACGGTCGATACAATCCGCCCGAGAATGGCGAAGCCGTAATTCGAGTACTCGTAGGCGACGCCAGGCGGGTTCGAGAACGGGATGCCGCCCCGCAGCATCTCGGTGAACCGCTGCTCGTCTTCCGAGAGCTGCTGGTCGCCCCACGGGTTGTCCTCGGGAAAACCCTCGGAGTGCGTCAGCAGATGGCGAATCGTGATGCGCGGCGAATCGGTCGTCGGATAACGGAGCGATTTCAGCTCCGGCACGTAGCGTTCCGCGGCGTCGTCGAGCGAGAGCTTTCCCTCGTCACGCAGCTTCAGGATGGCCATGGCCGTGAAGCTCTTGGTCATCGATGCGATGCGGAACACGGTGTCGGCATCGACCGGCGCATTAGACGCGACGTCGCGCACGCCGAATGCACCCGCGTGCGCGAGCTCGCCGTCGATGACGATCCCCCACGCCGCGCCAGGCACGTGAGAGGTCTTCGCGAACTCCGTGAACGCCTTGTCGACGTCGGCAAAGACGGTCGCGAGTGTCCCGCGCCGCGCGGGATCGGCGAATTGCGGCTGGCGGGGGCCGCCGGCTTGAAGAACGGCGACGGCAAGAAGCGCGGCAATGGAAAAGCGCATGGGCGTCAGTCGTGAACGAGATGAACGGCGACCGCAAGCGGCGCCGCCATGCTCCATCTGCTACTGTCCGGCGACGGGCGGCACCTTGACGGGATACGCCTTCTCGCCCGCCAGGATCTTCACTGGAAGACGGTTCTCCGGCAGCGGAATCGGGCACGTCGTGTACGGGTTGAACGCGCAGGGCGGATTGTAGGCCATGTTGAAATCGAGCACCGTCGTGCCGTCGCTTCGCAGGTCGGAGTAGAGGAAGCGCGCCGTTTCGTAGGTCTCGTGTCCGCTCGACGCGTCGCGGAACACGAAATACAGGCGGCCCGGGCGCGTGGTGAACGGACGAAGGCGAAGCGTCTTCCCGGCCAGAGTGAACTCGACGACGCCCTCGGTGGTGTATTGGTCGATCTCCCCGTAGGTGTTCACCACTTCGAATCGGCGCGGTTGCGGGTCGGCGACAAAGCGACCGACCACGCGGTATTGCGCGTCGATGGGGAACCACGTGAAGCCGAGAAACCCGCGCGCGAGCGGCCCGTCCGGATCGCGGACCCGGATCGCACGCGTCTTGCCGCTGACGTGAACCACGATCCGCACGCGGCCGATCACCAGCTCGTCGGCGTCCCGCGTCGAATCGTCCTGCAGCTCGATCGCCGAGGTGACCCGTTTGCCTCTCAGTTGCACGACAGCCCCGGGCGCCGGCTCGAAGCGCACCCGCTCGCCGTCCAGCGTGAAGACACCCATAGTCGGCGGCACGGAGGCTGGCAGCTCGACGTCGTTCGTGGCCGCGCTGCCGGCACTGTTGGGTCCAGGCTTCAACGGGTGCAGTCCCGCGATGGTTACCCACTCACGGCGGTAATCCGTTTCATGTTTGTTGCGCCACGCGACCACGGCCGCGTCGGCCGACTCGGCATCTGCGATCGGCGCTTCGCGGCTTTCGCTGCTGCCGCTGCAGGCGAGCGTGCTCATGCACAGCACGCCTGCTATTACGCGCGTCGTCAATGGGTTGAGCGACCTGAGCACGTTCTCCACTCGAGCGATTCTACGACGGACGGCAGCTCGACCGTTTGCCCGGGCCGCTTCTTGCTCCGCCCGCGACGTGCTATGTATGTCCCGGAATCGATGATCCACGCAGGCCGCCATGTGCCCCACCCCGTACCCCATCGCGCGCCGCATCAGCCGGAGATCCCCGATCTGACCATGCCGCGCGTCGCATCGGCGCTCGTGGCCACGGCCCGCGCCTCCAGTTTCGTTCCGGTGCTCGTTGGCGTGCTCGTGCTCATCGGGTGGGAACACGACATCGAGATCCTGAAGCGCCTCGTTCCCGGGCTGGCGGCGATGAACCCGTTGACCGCGATCGGCTTCATGGGTCTCGGATGCGCGCTGGGCATGCTGTCGCGCGGCGCCGGATCGTTCGTGGGCTATGCCGCCAACGCGCTCGGCCTCGTCGTCGTGCTGCTCGGCGCCTCGCAGCTCGCGGCGATGCTTGGAATCTGGGACCCGCAGCTCGACGCGCGGCTCTTCAGCGAGAAGCTCTCGTTTGCGGACTTCGGGCGATCGAACCGCATGGGGCCGAACACCGCGATCAATTTCGTGCTGCTCGGCTGCGCGTTCGCGGCGGTCGACCGCACCACCGGGCGCTTCTTCTCTTCGACACAGCTGCTCAGCGTCGCCACGGCAATGACGTCGCTGCTCGCGTTGATGGGCTACGCCTACGGACTGCGGTGGTTCTACGGCGTCGGCACGCACGTGGCGATGGCGCTGCCGACCGCCATCACGTTCCTGGTGATCGCCGTCGGCCTTCTGTGCGTGCGGCCGACCGAAGGCATCATGACCGTGGTCTCGAGCGACAGCAGCGGCGGGACGATGATCCGGCGGCTGCTGCCGGCGGTCCTCATCGTACCGGCAGCGCTCGGCGCGCTGCGCCTCGCCGGACAGCAGGCGATCCCGATCGATCACGCCTTTGGCCTGTGGTTGCTGGTCGTCGCGATCATGATCGTGTTCGTGCTGCTCGTCGCCAGGATTGCGCAGCTTTTGTATCGTTCCGATATCGCCCACGCGCGCGCCGAGCAGCGCCTCACCCGTCAAGCCTTCCATGACCCGTTGACCGACCTCCCCAACCGCCGGCTGTTCATCGATCGCCTCTCTGCCTCACTCGATCATGGGAACGCTCATGGCACGTCCACGGCCGTCCTCTTCATCGACCTCGATCTGTTCAAGGT
>JBOGIX010000167.1:0-2678 GCA_050744685.1 Vicinamibacterales bacterium
GTGTTCATGAAATCACGGACACCTTTTCAACTCCCAACTTCCAACTTCCAACTCCCAAGGCGCAACGCTCGAACAATCTGGGTGAAAGTCGCTGCAGCCAGCTGGTTGACCATCTTCACCAACGTTCCTCGAGCCGAGCCCCTTGGAAGTTGGGAGTTGGAAGTTGGGAGTTGAAAAGGTGTCCGTGATTTCATGAACACCATCGAGGTGCGCGGGCTCACGCGCAAGTTCGGGGCGTTCGTGGCAGTCGACAACCTGTCGTTCGACGTCGCCCGCGGCGAGATCTTCGGGTTCCTCGGCAGCAACGGCGCCGGAAAGTCGACGACCATCCGCATGCTCTGCGGGCTGCTCAAGCCGACGTCCGGATCGGCGACGGTCGGCGGGATCGACGTCACCCGCGACCCCGAAGGGGTCAAGGCCCGAATCGGCTACATGTCGCAGCGCTTCTCGCTCTACGAGCTGCTGACGGTGGATCAGAACATCCGCTTCTTCGGCGGCATCTACGGGCTCACCCGCGACAAGCTCGCCGAACGGCGCGATCTCGTGCTCGAGATGGCCGGGCTGCGCGGGCGCGAGACCACGCTCGCGCGCGATCTGTCCGGCGGCTGGCGACAGCGGCTCGCGCTCGGCTGCGCGATCCTGCACGAGCCGCCGATTCTCTTTCTGGACGAGCCGACTGGCGGCGTCGACCCGCTGGCGCGGCGTCAGTTCTGGAAACTCATCGACGATCTGTCCCTGGGCGGCGTCACCGTGCTCGTGACCACGCACTACCTGGACGAGGCGGAGCGCTGCCATCGCATCGCGCTGATCCACAGCGGCGCGCTGGCCATCATCGGATCGCCGCGTGAAGTGAAGAAGGGCTTTGCCGGACGGCCGATCGTCGAGGTCCGCGGCGCCGATCCGGTGGCGCTCATGCGCGCGCTCGACGCGCTGCCGCAGGTCGAGACGACCAGCCTCTTCGGCACCGCGGTGCACGCGGTGCTTCGCGACGCGCGTTCGACGACCGACGAGTTGTCGGCCACGCTGCAGCGCGCGAACGTGTCGGTCACCGGCATCACGACAGTGCCGCCGTCCCTCGAAGACGTCTTCCTCGACGTCGTCGACAAGGTCGGCGGTGCGCCGGCGGGAGCGACTCGATGAGGGGCAGCCTGGCCGTCTACCGGAAGGAGCTGCGCCAGATCGTGCGCGATCGGCGCACCCTGATGATCCTCGCGTTCATCCCGGTGTTCTTCCTGCTGCTCTACGGCTACGCGCTCAATTTCGATATCCGGAACGTGGCGCTTGCGGTCGAGGATCGCGACGGCACGCCCGAAAGCCGGGCGCTCGTGTCTGCATTCATCAACTCCGGCTACTTCAACATGGTGGCGGCCGTGTATTCGCCCGCCGAGGCGGAGCGTCTGCTCGACCTGAATACGGCGCGGGCGGTGCTCGTCGTGCCCGAAGGGTTCAGCCGCGACGTGACGTCGGGGCGCACGGCGGCCGTGCAGGTGCTCATCGGCGGCGACAATGCGAACACCGCGACCACGGTCATGGGCTATGCCTTGAGCATCGTCCGGGACATGTCGAGCTTCGCGGCCGGTGCAGTGGAGCTCGTTCCCCCGATCACCGTCGAACCGCGCATCTGGTACAACCCTGAACTTCGCAGCACCTTGTTTCTCGTGCCCGGGCTGATCGCGTACATCGCGATGATCACCGCCGTCGCCTCCACCGCGCTGTCGATCGTCCGCGAGAAGGAGATGGGGACGATGGAGCAGGTGAGGATGGCGCCGGTGGGGACGTTCGCGTTCGTAGTAGGGAAGACGATCCCCTACTTCCTCATCTCGCTGACGTCGGCGGCGCTGATCATTCTCGCGTCGATGGCGCTCTTCGGCCTGCCGATGCGCGGGAACTGGGTGTCGTTGACGATTGCGTTGTCGCTGTTCCTCATCGGCGCGCTCGCCACCGGCCTCCTGATTTCCACCGTCGCGGAAAGCCAGCAGGTCGCGTTCCAGATGGCGCTGCTCATTTCGCTGTTGCCGACGCTGATCCTGTCCGGTTTCATCTTTCCGATCTCCAGCATGCCGCGTGCGCTCCAGCTGTTCACCAACCTGGTGCCGGCGCGGTATTTCCTCATTGCGCTTCGCGGCATCGTGCTGAAAGGGGCGCCCCTCGCGCACCTGGCCACGCCGCTCCTGGCGCTGTCGATTTACGCCGCGGCCATGCTCGCGCTCGCGTCGCTGCGCCTCGCGCGCGAGCGCGCGTGAGTGCAGGTCGATCATGCAGCGGCTGCGATTCCTCGTCTGGAAAGAATTCCTCGAGCTGAAGATGAACCCCCGTCTGTTCGGCGTGGTGGTGGTCGCGCCGATCATCCAGCTCACCATGCTCGGGTACGCGGCCACGACCGACGTCAAGGACGTGCCCCTGGTGGTGGCAGACGGCGATCGCACGGCGCGAAGCCGTGAGCTCGTCGCCCGCTTCGAGGGATCGCC
This sequence comes from Vicinamibacterales bacterium, assembly GCA_050744685.1. GTDB lineage: Bacteria > Acidobacteriota > Vicinamibacteria > Vicinamibacterales > 2-12-FULL-66-21 > JACCXG01. The sequence goes on from JBOGIX010000167.1 coordinate 2,469, forward strand.
GAACTTCAGCGTCGTGTCGGTCCTGACGACGGTGGAGGAGATCGAGCCGTATCTCGAGCGAAACCGTGCCTGGCTGGCGCTGTCGATTCCGGCAGGGTACGGCAACGCGATCGATGCGGGGCGCAGCGCAGTGCTGCAGGTGATCGCGGACGGTACCGACTCGAACTCGACTACGGTGGCGCTCGGCTATGCGACCAGCCTGATAGGTGG
>JBOGIX010000168.1:0-5621 GCA_050744685.1 Vicinamibacterales bacterium
GCGCAGGAGAACGGCACCGCGCAGGCGTGGTACGCGGTCGAGAACAGGGCGCTCGTGCGGCATGCGGTGAGCGATCGTTCCTACGGCCACGGGATCGGCGCCGGCGACGTCAACAAGGACGGCCGCAACGACATCCTCACGCCGCGGGGGTGGCTCGAGGCGCCGGCGGATCCGCGCGCGGGGAACTGGACCTACCATCCCGCGTGGGAGTCGGCCAACGCTCCGATCACGGTGCCAGCCGGTGCCGCCGGCCAGGCGCCCAAGCCGGGTGCGCCGGCGCCGGTGGCGCAGCTCGGGTTCATGCACGTGCTGGATGTCAACGGAGACGCGCGCAACGACGTTATTACTGCCGCGGGCCACGACTACGGCGTGTTCTGGTTCGAGCAGGGGGCCGATGGCGGCTGGACCAAGCGGGTCATCGACGCCGCATGGTCGCAGGGGCATGCCTCGGTGGTCATCGATCTGAACGGGGATGGCCGGCTCGATTTCGTCACCGGCAAGCGGTTCATGGCGCACAACGGGTCGGACCCGGGCGAGCGCGAGCCGCTGGGGTTGTATTGGTACGAGGTCCGTCCCCGGGCCACCCAGCGCGAATCCGGTCAGGGGCGCCCGGCGGCCGTGGAATGGATTCGCCACCTGATCGATTACGGCGGCCGCACGGGGGGCGGCCTGCAGATCGCGGTCGTCGACCTCGATCGCGACGGGGACCTCGATCTCGTGTGCCCCGGGAAGAGCGGCTTGTTCATCGTGCACAACCTCACGAAACCTGGCGCGGAGCGCCAGTCAACCAGGCAGGGTGCGGGCGCGGCGGACGCGCCGCGGCGATAGGCGGCCCGCATGTCAATCCTTCGTAGACCGGAGCGTAAAGGATACTCATGACCACTGTCAGCAACGGGATCGCCTCGAATGCTCAGCGCCTGCTCTGGGCCGGCTTCCTCGCCATTTTCGCGGCAGGCATCGGGGCCGGCGTCCGCGGCGGCATCCTGGCCAACTGGGCTGCCGACTTCGGCTTCACCGGGGCGCAGCTCGGCGCCATCGGCGGCGCCGGCTTCACGGGCTTCTGTTTCGGCATCATCATCGGCGGCGTCGTCGTCGACAGGATCGGGTACGGCAAGCTGGTCGTCGCCGCGTTCCTGTTCCACATGCTCTCGGCGTTCATCACGTTCGCCGCGACGAAAGGACAGGCGCAAACGACCGCTTACCTGTTCCTCTACATCGGCACGTTCGTGTTCGCGCTGGCGAACGGCACGCTGGAAGCGGTGGCGAACCCGCTGGTCTCGACACTCTTCCCGCACAACCGCACGCACTACCTGAACATCCTGCACGCGAGCTGGCCGGCGGGCCTGGTCGTCGGCGGCCTCATCGGCTGGATCCTCGGCGAAGGCATGCAGGTGAGCTGGAAGATTCAGCTCGGCCTGTTCCTCGTGCCGACCGCGCTCTACGGCGTCGCGTTCTTCGGCCAGCACTTCCCGAAATCGGAGGCCTCGGCCAAAGGGCTCAGTGTGGGCGAGATGTTCCGAGAGGTTGGCATCCTCGGCGCCCTGGTCGCGTGCGTCCTCGTCGGCCTGTTCTTCAGAGATCAGCTCGGCAGCATCCTGAACTTCTTCACGAACAACACGTTCTACACGTCGGGCACATGGAGCGCGCTCTCGTGGGCGGTGGCCGCCGCGCTGCTTCTCGTCGTCGCCGTCAAAACCAACTTTTCGATCGGCTCGCTGCTGCTGTTCGTGCTGTTCCTCACGCACGCGCTCGTCGGCGCGGTCGAGCTCGGCACCGACGGCTGGATCCAGAACATCACCGGCAACATCCTGACGCCGGCACAGGGCAAGATTCTCTTCGTCTTCACGTCGCTGCTGATGTTCTCGCTGCGCTTCTGCGCGCACTGGATCGAGCGGAACTTGAAGATCTCTCCGATCGGCCTGCTGTTCATCTGCGCCGTGCTCGGCGTCATCGGCCTGAGGATGGTGAGCGGCATCGACACGTTTGCCGGCGCGATGGTCGCGCTCGGCGTCTACGCCGTCGGCAAGACGTTCTTCTGGCCGACCATGCTGGCGGTCGTCGGCGACCGCTTCCCGCGCACCGGCGCCGTGGCCATGTCGATCATGGGCGGCATCGGCATGATGTCGGCGGGCCTGCTTGGCGGCCCGGGCCTCGGCTACGCCAAGGACCGCTTCACGGCCGAACACCTGCAGCAGACCGCCCCGGCGATCTACGAACAGTACAAGGCGCCGACGTCGAGCCGCTTCCTGTTCTTCGGCGAGGTCGTCGGCCTCGACGGGACCAAACTGTCGCAGGCCCAGGCCGCAATTCCCAGGACACCGGAGCAGCAGGTCGTCGCGGATGCGAGCATCGTCGGCGATCGCGAAACGCTGAAAGCAGACGCGTACATTCCGGCGCTGATGGCGTTCATCTATGCGCTGCTGTTCTTTTTCTTCAAGACAATCGGAGGGTATCGGCCGCTGCACATCGAGGCCTCGCCGGGGAAACATTGACGATCTCGCCAACTCCCCACCCCCAACTCCCAACTCCCAAGGCGGAGCGTTCGAGGGAGCTGGGTGAAGGTCGGTGCTCACAGCTGGGCGTCCGCCTTTCACACGGATGCTGTGAGCCACTGGCCTTGGGAGTTGGGAGTTGGAGGTTGGGAGTTGACGAAAGCGATCCTGAATATGTCCAAGCGCCACGTCCACGCGACTCTGCTCGTGACCGCCGCCGCCGCTGCGGTCTGCGCAGCGGTCGCCGCCAGCGCGCGAGCGCAGGTCCCGAAGCAGATTCTTCTCATTGCCGATCGTCCGAGTCACGGTCCCCTGCAGCACGAGCACAACGCCGCCGCGCACCTGTTCGAGAAGTGGCTGAACGCCGTACCGGGTGTGCACGCGACCGCCGTGTTCGACGGCTGGCCCGCCGACACGTCGCTCATCGACAAGGCAGACGCGATCTTCCTGTTCTGCACGGGCGGCAACCGGCACTACGCGTTCCAGGGCGATCGCGCGCAGGCGCTGCAGAAAGCCGCGGATCGCGGCGCCGGGCTGATGTTCTATCACTACTGTGTCGAGCCTGGCGCGGAAGCGGGACGCAAGGAGATGCTCGACTGGATCGGCGGCTACTTCGAGACGCATCGATCGGTGAACCCGATCTGGGAGGCGGACTTCACCACGCTGCCGAAGCACCCGATCGCGAACGGGGTGAAGCCCTTCAGGGCGCGCGACGAGTGGTACTACAACATGCGCTTCGTCGAGGGCATGCGGGGGATCACGCCAATTCTCAGCGCGGTGCCAGGGCCCGACACGCTGACGCGCCCCGACGGGCCGCACAGCGGGAACCCGGACGTGCGCGCCAAGGCGGGACAGCCCCACGTCGTGATGTGGGCTTACGAACGCGCGAATGGCGGCCGAGGCGTCGGGTTCACCGGCGGGCACTACCATATGAACCTCGACGATCCGAACTATCGGACGGTCGTGCTCAATTCGCTGCTGTGGATCGCGAAGGTCGACGTGCCTGCTGCCGGCGTCAACGTGGGGACGACCCCCGAGGAACTGAAGGAACGCGTGGACCCGAAGCCGCAGAGACGCCGGGGATTGTGAAGGTTCAACTCCCAACCTCCAGCTCCCAAGGCGATAGCGTCGAAGATACCAGGTGCAAGTCGCACCAACCAGCGCCAGGTGTTGCGACTTTCACCCAGCTCTCGCGAGAATCGTGCTTTGGAAGTTGGGAGTTGGAGGTTGGGAGTTATTCTCAAGTGGGTGGGCTGGAAAGCGGGAAGCGGGAAGCTGGAAGCCGGAAGCTGGAGCTGATACATGCAGATAGGCGTAAACGGCTGGGTGTGGACCTCGCCGGTGAACACGGAAGAATTCGCGAGGCTCGCGCCGAAGGTGGCGAAGATGGGCTTCGATCTGTTCGAGTTCGGGATCGAGAGCACCACCGACCTCGACTACTCGCGCGCGGCGTCCATCGCGCGCGAGAATCGCCTGGCGGTCAGCGTCTGCGCGGCAATGGGGCCGGATCGCGATCTGATTCACCCGGATGAGGGCATCCGCAGGAACGGCATGGATTACGTCCGCCACTGCATCGACGCCGCCCGCACCCTCGGCGCCGCGAACGTCGTCGGCCCGTTGTACAGCGCCGTCGGCAGGACGTGGCAGTCGACCGAGGACGAACGCAAGCGCAACACGGATCTCCTCGTCAAGCAGCTGAAGGAGCTGTCGTCACACGCCGGCGACAGCGGCGTCGTCCTCTGCGTCGAGCCGCTCAACCGCTTCGAGACGAGCTTCATGAACCTGGCGCAGCAGGCCATCGAGGTCGTGGATCGCGTCGGCCATCCGGCCTGCGGCATCCTGCTCGACACGTTTCACATGAACATCGAGGAGCGCTCGATCGGCGAGGCGATCAAGGCGGCGGGACCGCGCCTGAAGCACCTGCACGGCTGCGAGAACGACCGCGGCGCCGCGGGCACCGGGCACGTGCCGTGGAACGAGGTGCGGGACGCAGTGAAGGCGATTGATTACGACGGACCGGTGGTCATCGAGTCGTTCACCGACAAGGTGAAGACGATCGCGAAGGCCGCCGCGATCTGGCGGCCGTTCTCGCCGACCCAGGACCAGCTCGCCGAAGATGGGCTCAGGTTCCTGCGTACGCTTTTTTCGTAATCGCGCACAATAACTCCCAACTTCCAACTCCCAACTCCCAACTTCCAAGGCGCGTGGTGCGCACCGGTGGGGTGATGGCGCCGAAACTGGCTGATTCCTGCGACTTCCGCCCGGCTCTCTCGAACCTCGCGCCTTGGGAGTTGGAAGTTGGGAGTTGAACGTTGTCGGTGATTTAGATCTTTTTCAAATAGATGTTTCGGTATTCGATCTTCATCGGCGGCCCGACGTGCAGCTGCAGCCCGATGAGGCCCTTCGTCGCGCGGTTCTTCACGTCGTCATCCACGATCAGCGACATGACCTGGCCGTTGACGATGTTGACGAGGGTGTTGCCGCGGGCGATGAGGTGGACGTAGTTCCAGTCGCCCGGCTTCACGTGCGCTTTCAGCTCGTTCGGCGTGCGTTCCAGGTTGCCGATGACGCGCTTGCTGCCGTCCGGCGCGATGTTGACCGCCTGGCGCGGGTTGGCGCGCTCGGTGAGGAACATGCGGCCGCGCTCCTCGTAAATCATCCCGGTGTATTCGTTGTTGAAGTCGATGTCGGCCTGGTAGCCGCGAAGCACCCACTTGCCCGTCTTCTCGTCACCCCGGCCGGCAGGTGAGCCAGGTTCCACCTGCTGGCTCCTGAACTGGATGCCGCTGTTGGTGGAGTTCATCCGCACCTCCAGCTTCAGCTCGAAGTCGGCTGGTTCGCCGCCGCGCCAGATGACGAATGTGTTCGATTTCAGCGGGTTGGCGGCCGTCGCTTCGCCGACGAGCATCCCGTTTTCCACCTTCCAATAGGCCTGATCGCCGTCCCAATTCTTCATCGTCCCATCGAAGATCGATTCGAACCCGGTGTGATCGTCGAGGTTGAGCGGCTGCGTCGGATTGCCCCGCCCGCCGCGGCCGCGTCCCCGGCCTTCCGCACCGCCGCGGCCTTCGCCCGTCTGCGGCGCACCAGCCGCCGGTTTCTGGCCGTCCGCGGGCGGCTGCTGAGCGC
>JBOGIX010000169.1:0-2923 GCA_050744685.1 Vicinamibacterales bacterium
GCGCACACCGGCGGATCGCGCAACGTCGGCAATCTGCGCGAGGTCGGTCAGGCGCAGCACCGGGTTGGTCGGCGTTTCGACGAACAGCATTTTCGTCTGCGGCGTGATGGCATCGCGGACGAGCTCGGGACGTGACGTGTCGACATAGCTGAACGTGAGCCGATAGCGCGTCAGTACCTTGTCGAACAGCCGGAACGTGCCGCCGTAGGTATTGTCGGTCACGATCACGTGATCGCCCGACTGGAGCAGCGTGGCGATCGCGCCGATCGCCGCCATGCCCGAGGCGAACGCAAATCCGGCCTTGCCGCGCTCGATGGCGGCGATGTTCTGCTCGAGCGCGAACCGCGTGGGGTTCTGCGTCCGTGCGTACTCGAAGCCCTTGTGACGCCCGAGCTCTTCCTGGACGTAGGTCGATGTCTGGTAAATCGGGGTGATGATTGCGCCGGTTGCCGGATCCGGTTCCTGTCCCGCGTGAATGCAGACGGTGGAGAAGTGCTCGCTGCCTCTAAGCTTCACGCGGTCAATGTTATCATTCGCTGAACATTCGCATGCTGCGCTCCCGACTCCCGGCTGCACCCAGACAGAGTCGCCGCACGCCTCCGGAGCTGCCGTCCCGATTGCCCACCACGCCGGAGCCGATGCCGTCCACGCGCCATCTCCTCCTGTACTCGTGGGCCGGCCGCCTCTTCATCGTCGCTGCCGCGCTGAAGCTCGTCGTCGCGCTGATCCGCCGCGTCGCCAACGTGCCGGGGCCGATCGAGATCCTCAGCAGCGCCGCGACCATCGGCCTCGCCGTGTCGGTCGGGTACTTCGTCTGGCGCCTGTTCCTGCTGACCAAGCGCCGCCTCCTCTGGCGCGTCCGGCGCAAGCTGATCCTGTCCTACGTCTTCATCGGCGTGGTACCGGCGCTGCTCATCATCGGCTTCTTCATGCTCGGCGCGTGGGTGGTGTCGATCAACGTCAGCGCCTACCTGTTCCGCGACGGCTACGACGACATCGTCAGCTACGCGGACCTGGCGGCGAAGGCCGCCGCATCGGAGATCGCCCGAACGCCCGCGACCACCTTCGAGACCGTCGGCCGCGTGCAGCGCAGCACGAGCCAGCTCTATCGCACGCTCTCGATGACGTTCATCCCCTCGTCGCGCGTCGCGCCGCCGCTCGTCCACGCGGGCGCATGGAGCCACGGGCTGCGGCGCCCCGAGGGCATCCCCGACTGGATTACCACGCGCGCTGAAGGATTCCAGGGCACGATCGCCTACACGCCGCGCGATCGCAATGGCGGGGACGTCGAGCTGGTCGTCCGCGCGGTTGCGCCGGTGGTCACCCAGCTCGCGCGCCTCGGTTACGTGGTCGTGGACGTGCCGGTGGATGCCGAAGTCCTGCAGGATCTCTACGAGGCCACTGGCGTCAAAACCGGAGCCATTCAACTCGCCGGCAGCAACCCGGCAGCGATTCCCGTGGTCCCGGGCGGCGACCGATCCGATTCGGACAGCTCGGCGCTGTTCCGCCGGAGCGTCACCATTCTCGACGCCCGCGACTGGGACACCGGTGTCGTCCATCGCGCCACGATATCGAACACCTTCGTCGTCCGCGAGTTGTACGACAAGCTCGCCGCGGCGCAGTCCGCGCAGCTGGGATCGTCCGGCCTCACGTTCAGCCAGGGCATGCTGCTCGTCCTGATGCTGGTGGCCATCCTGTTCCTGATCATCCAGTTCGTCGCGCTGGTGATGGGCCTGGCGCTGGCGCGATCGATCACGAGCTCGATCCACGAGCTCTTCATGGGCACCGAACGTGTGCGTCACGGCGACTTCACGCACCGCATCAACATCGTCTCGAACGACCAGCTGGGAGAGCTGGCGGCCTCCTTCAATCAAATGACCGGGAGCGTCGAGAACCTGCTGCAGACTGCGGCAGAGAAGAAGCGGCTCGAGGAAGAGCTCCGCATCGCCCGCCAGATCCAGATGTCGCTGCTGCCCCGCGGTCCGCTCGACATGCCGGGCCTGACCGTCACGGCGCTTTGCGTCCCGGCACGCGAAGTCGGCGGCGATTACTACGACTTCTTTCCACTGCCGCACGACAGGCTGGGTGTGCTCATCGCCGACGTGTCTGGCAAGGGCACGTCGGCGGCGCTCTACATGGCGGAGCTGAAGGGGCTCGTGCTGTCGCTCAGCCAGATCTACCAGTCGCCGCGGCAGCTGCTGCTCGAGGTCAACCGCATCATCTCGGAGAACCTGGACAGCCGCAGCTTCATCACCATGACTTACGCAGTGCTGGATCTCACTGCCGGCACCATGACCTATGCGCGGGCCGGGCACACACCGCTCATCTACATGCGCAACTCCACCACGGACGCCAACGCCGTGCAGGTGCTCGTGCCGAGCGGCATGGTCCTCGGACTGCGCATCCCGGGCGCCGAAGAGAAGTTCGCCGAGCTCCTGGAAGAGGACCGCGTGGAGCTCGGGACGGGCGACGTGATCGTGTTCTACACCGACGGGATCACGGAGGCGATGAATCCCGCCTCGGATCTGTTCGGCGAGACCCGCCTCAGCCGCATCGTGGAAGAACACGGGCATCTGGATTCCGGCGAGCTGCGCGAGCGGATTCTGCGCGAGATCGAGACGTTCGTCGGCGCCGCCGATCAGCACGACGACATGACGATGATCCTGATGAAGATCGATCGCGCCATGCCTGCGCGGGTGGCCGTGTGAGGGCAGTCGCCGCAAGATGGCCCGCTGCTAACCCGAGACTCCGCCGCGAGGCCAAAGCGAACGCCGCCGCAAGGTGGCCCCCTCGTAGCCCGAGACTCCGCCGCGAGGCCAGAGCGAACGCCGCCGCAAGATGGCCCCCTCGTAGCCCGAGACTCCGCCGCGAGGCCAGAGCGAACGCCGCCGCAAGATGGCCCCCTCGTAGCCCGAGACTCCGC
>JBOGIX010000170.1:0-8981 GCA_050744685.1 Vicinamibacterales bacterium
CGGCAAAGGCGCTTCGGCTGTCGGCCAGAGCGGCATTACAAACTCGGTGTCTGAGGGTGCGTTTGTCTCCGGGTATCCCGCGATTGACAATCGGGAATGGCTCAAATCGTCGGCGATTTTCCGCAAGCTGCCTGTCTTGCGGAAGAAAATCGCCGATCTCGAGCAGCGTATCGTCGATCTGGAAGCGCGACTCAAGTCGCGCCCCACACGATCCAAAGTAAAATCGAAATAGGAGTCTATGAAAAAACTGCTGTTCGTCGTCGTATGCCTCACCGCGGTGACTCTGATGCCCGTCGCCGCCGCGGTTCGCCCGCCGCTGCTGCAGTACGAATTGATGACGCTGCCAAACGGCTTGACGGTCGTGCTCTCGCCGGATCACTCAACGCCCATTGTGCATGTTGAGCTCTGGTATCACGTGGGATCGAAGGATGAAAAGGCCGGCCGTACCGGCTTCGCCCATCTGTTCGAGCACATGATGTTCAAGGGATCGAAGAACGTCGAGCCCGAAGGGCATCCGTCGTGGATCTCGAGCGTCGGCGGACAGAGCAACGCGTATACGAACGAAGATGCGACGGTGTTCTGGCAGACGTTCCCGGCGCAGTACCTGCCGCTGGTGCTGTGGCTCGAGGCCGACCGCATGGCCTCGCTGCGCATCGAGGAGAAGGTGTTCGCGACCGAGCGCGAGGTCGTCAAGGAAGAACGGCGGATGCGCGTCGAGAACCAGCCGTACGGACGGCTGAACGAGATCGTCTACGACCACGCGTTCACCGTGCACCCCTACAAGCACCCGACGATCGGCAGCATGAAGGATCTCGAGGCGGCGTCGATCGAGGACGTCCGCGAGTTCTTCCGCACGTATTACGTGCCGAACAACGCGACGCTGGTGCTGGTCGGCGACTTCGACACCAAAGAGGCGAAGGCGCTCGTCGAACAATATCTCGGACGCATCCCGAAGTCGTCCAAGCCGGTGCCGCGCGACATTCCCAAGGAGCCCCCGCAGACCAAGGAGCGTCGTGTCACCGTCGAAGAGAACTGGCCGCTGCCGGCGGTGGTCGTGGCGCACCACATCACCTTCGACGGGCATCCCGATTCGTACCCGCTGCACATTGTGTCCAAGGTGCTCTCGGACGGGGAGAGCTCGCGCATCTACCGCAAGCTGGTGTACGAGGAGCAGCTTGCGCTCGCCGCGTTCGGTGGCGGCAACATCATCGAAGACCCCAATCTCTTTTTCGCCGTCGCCATCGTCCAGCCGGGGAAGAAGCCGGAAGACGCCGTGAACGCGCTCATCGCCGAGCTCGATCGGCTGAAGAACGAGCCGATCTCGGCTTCGGAGCTGCAGCAGGCGAAGAACCAGTTCGCGCGCGACTACATCCTCGGGCGCGAGTCGAACAAGGACAAGGCCTCGCAGCTCGGCCACGCCGTCGTGATCCACGACGACATCAAGACCGCGGACGGCGAGTTCGACATCTTCATGCGGACCACCGCGGAAGAGGTGCAGAAGGTGGCGCAGACGTACTTCAGGCCGGAGAACCGGCTGGTGTTGACGATCATGCCGAAGGGCGCCGGCAACGGGGGCGGCCGATGATCGGTTCGGCCGGGCGGGTGCTGACTCTGTCGCTGGCATTGTGTGCGGGGGGCGCCGGCGTCGCGCGCGCGCAGGTGGCGGACTGGCCGGCCGATCGCCCGCCGCGACCGCTGCCCGCGCGTGACGTGAAGTTTCCGCCCTATGCGATGCGGACGTTGAGCAACGGCCTGCAGGTCGTGACCGTCTCGCACCACGAACAGCCGGTCGTCAGCCTGCGCCTGCTGATTCGCGCCGGCGGCGCGCAGGACCCGGAGGAGAAGCCGGGCGTGGCGGCGCTCGCGGCATCGCTGCTCGATCAGGGCACGGCCACACGGACCGCGGAGCAGATCCAGCAGACGATCGACTCCATCGGCGGCGCGATCGGGTCCGGATCCGGCACCGACCTCACCTTCGTGAACGCGGTCGTGATGAAGGACAGCTTCGATCTCGCGCTGGATCTCGTGTCCGACATCGCCAGGAACGCCGCCTTCGCTCCCAACGAGATCGAGCTCCAGCGAAAGCAGACGCTCTCGGGACTGACCGTCAGCTACGAGGATCCGGAGTATCTCGCGGGCGTGGTGTTCGATCGGCTGGTCTTTGGTTTCCATCCTTACGGCCGGCCGGACGCGGGCACGCCGGAGTCGATTCAGGCGATCACGCGCGAGGATCTGGTCAAGTTTCACAAGTCATGGTTCGGCGCGAACAACGCCGTGCTGGCAATCGTGGGGGACATCGCTCCGGACCAGGCGTTTGCGGGCGCCGAGCGCGTGTTCGGCTCGTGGGGGCCCTCGACGAGCACGGCGGCCAAGCCGGTCGATCCACCGCCGCCGACCCGCCGGCTGGTCATCGTCGACCGCCCCGGGGCCGTGCAGACGGAGATCCGCGCCGGGCACATCGCGCTGCCTCGGAAGCACCCCGACTATCTCGCGCTCGATCTGGCGATCAAGATCCTCGGCGGCGAGGGGGGCAACCGCCTGCACCGCGTGCTGCGTTCCGAACGCGGCCTCACATATGGCGCCTCGGCCGATCTGAACGCGCTCAAGAATTCCGGCAATATCGTCGCTGACACCGATACGCGATCCGATTCGACCGCCGAGGCCCTTCGACTGCTGGTCGACGAGATGTGGCGGCTTCAGCGGCAGCGCGTGAGCGAGCGCGAGCTCGCCGACGCGCAGGCTTATCTCACGGGCAGCTTTCCGCTCACCATCGAAACGCCGAGCGCCATCGCCCTGCAGGTGCTCAACGCGGTGTTCTACGGACTCGATCTCGAGGAGCTGCAGACGTTCCGCGAACGGGTGAACGCGATTACCGTGGACGACATCCAGCGCGTCGCGCGCACCTATCTCCAGCCCGATCGGCTGTCGATCGTGCTCGTGGGAGACGCCAGCCTGTTCGAGAAACAGCTTGCCGGGCTGGGCTTCGATCGCGTCGAACGCATTTCGGTCACCGAGCTCGACCTGAGGGCTGCCGATCTGCGGCGCAAGCCCGCGGTGCGCGGACGGATCGAGCCGATCGGGTCTCCGCGCTCCGGTGTCCGTCCCGCCTCGCTCCGTCAAGCCATCGACACGCCCGCGCCGGCCAGCCTCGATCGTCCGCAACCGACGGATCACGACGTTCGCCGGCCGGACGCGAGCGCGCTCATCGAGCGTGCCGTGCGCGCGAAGGGAGGGGCCGCGAAGCTGAAGGGCATCCAGACCATCGAGGCGCTGTCCGACATGATCGCCGAGACGCCGCAGGGGCGGATCACCGTGCCCACGACGATCCGAGTGCGCTATCCGGCGCAGTTCCGGATGGACAGTCAGATGCCCGCGGGGCCGCTCGTGCAGGTGTTCGATCGGGGCCGCTACTGGGTGGAGGACGGGCGGGGCGTCAGGGAAGTCCCTGGAGACGCTGCCGAGTCCATGCGCCAGAACGTGGTGCGTGACCACATCTCGCTGCTGCTGGCGCTGCAGGAAGGCCGTCTGCGTGCGCATCGCGCCCAGGACGTCTCTGTTGACGGCACCCTGATGCCCGCCCTCGTCGTCGACATGAAAGCGTCCGGGCCGCTGATGCTGGTGCTGGATCCCGAAACCGCCCTGATCGTGCGCCAGCGGTATGGCGCGCGCGGCGCCGGCGAGATCGAAGAATCCCTCGAGGACTACCGCAGCGTCGACGGACTGCAGGTCGCCTTTTCGGTGACGGTCCGTCATCCCGCCGCCCCGCCCATCACTCGCGTGCTCCGAAGCTTCCAGTACAACGTGCCGCTCGACGCGTCGATCTTCACGCGCCCGAGCTGAGCGGAGCCCGGCCGTGCGCGTGATGATCTCCTGCGGCGAGCCGTCCGGCGATCTGTACGCAGCGGCGCTGGCGCGCGAGATCAAGGCGCAGGATCCGTCGGTGGCCATCACCGGCTTCGGCGGCGATCGGCTGCGCGCCGCCGGCGCCGACCTGACCGGCGACTTCAGCGGTCTGTCGGTCACCGGGCTGCTCGAGGTCGTGCGGCTGCTGCCTCGCACGTACGCGATGTACCGGCGGCTGGTGGCACGCGCTCGCGCGGAGCGCCCCGACGTCTTCGTGGCAATCGATTTTCCCGACTTCAACTTCATGCTCGCCCGGGCCCTGCGCCGGCTCGGCATCCCGGTCGTGTACTACATCAGCCCACAGCTCTGGGCGTGGCGTCGCGGCCGCATGAACACGATGCGGCGGATCGCCGATCGGGTGCTCGTCATCTTTCCGTTCGAGGACGCGATCTATCGCGACGCCGGTGTGCCGGTCGAGTGGGTCGGCCACCCGCTGCTCGACGTGATGCCGCCCCCCCGCCCGCGGGCGGAGATCGCAGCCGATATCGGCCTGCGGAGCGACGCGCCGGTAGTGGCGCTCCTTCCGGGCAGCCGCAGGAATGAAGTGCGCGCGATTCTGCCCGGCCTTGCCGACGCGGCAGCGCTCATCAGGAAGCGCCAACCCTCCGCGCAGTTCGTGCTCGCGCGCGCGCCCCACGTCGGCGACGAGCTGCTCGCCCCGCTCCGCGCCGCAGCCATCCCGGTGCTGGTGGTCGAGGGCCGTGCAGACGCGGTGCTCGACCTGGCCGACGTCGCGCTCGTCGCATCCGGTACCGTGACCGTCCAGGCCGCGCTGCACGAGTGTCCGATGGTCGTCGTGTACCGACTCTCGCCGCTCACATATCGACTCGGCCGCCCGTTCGTGCACGTGGACACGTTTGCGATGGCCAACCTCGTCGCCGGCAGGCGAGTCGTGCCGGAGCTGATTCAGGACGACTTCACGCCGGCGCGTGTCGCAGAAGAAGCGCTGGCGCTGCTCACCGATCCCGGGCGTACCGCAGCCATGCGCCGCGATCTCCACGAGGTCCGCAGGCGGCTGGGAGAGCCGGGCGCCAGCCGGCGCGCGGCTGCCGCCGTGCTGGAGGTCGCGCGGCATAGACGCGTCACGGCATTGGGATAGACTGCAGGCATGTTGAAGCGCGCGCTGTTTCTGGTGGTCCTGTGCACGCTCCCGGCCGCGATCCGCGCCACGGTGATCGTGCCCGCGGAATTTCGCGAGATCGTCAACGGCTCCGACATCATCGCGTATGGGCGCGTGATCGAGACGACGGTGCAGATGTCCGACGACCGCAAGCGCGTCGACACCCTGGTGACGATGCAGGTCGGCACGTATCTGAAGGGCGGTCCCGGCGACACGATCGTCTTCCGCGTGCCCGGCGGCCAGGTCGGCCGATTCAGGAACGTCACCGTCGGCGCGCCGCAGTTCGCGGTCGGCGAGGAAGCGGTCGTGTTCCTCCACAGCCGGACTGCGGATCGCCCGTTCGTGTTCGGCTTGAACCAGGGAGTGTTCCGCGTGCGCCTCGACGATCGCACCAGGCGCCGGGTTGTCATGCCGCCGGTGCTGATGGCGCAGGGCGATGCGCCCGAACCGCTCGTGCGCGGATCGGCGGCGCGGCGGCCTGTTGCGCTCGAAACCTTCGGCGCGCAGGTGCAGTCGGTGCTCGCCGAGGCCGACGCCGCGCGGAGGGCGCGATGAAGGCGCGCGCGCTGCCCGCCGGCGTGCTGCTGTTGCTGGCGATTGCCGCCGTCCCCGCCTCCGGCTACCTGAAGCTCGGCACGCAGCTCGAGACTCGAACCGTGAACCTGAAGTGGGAGGAATTCCCGATCCGCTACTTCGTGACGAACCGGAGCGCGCCGGCCGTCAGCGTGCAGGATTTTCAGACGGCGATCACGCGCGCGTTCGGCACGTGGGACGCCGTCGAAACGGCCGAGACGTCGACCGAGTTCGCCGGGCTGACCCAGGCGAACCCGCTGAGCGGCGACAGCATGACCGTGCTCGGGTTCGTCAACCGGTCCGATCTCGACCGCGTGCTCGCGGCGACCAACTTCATCATCGACGTGACGACCGGAGAGATCGTCGAGTCCGACATCTTCTTCAACACCAGGTTCCCCTGGTCCGTGGCGGCGGCAGGCGAGACCGGCAGGCAGGACGTCGAGTCGATTGCCGTGCACGAGATCGGGCACCTGCTCGGGCTCGGCCATTCGGCGCTCGGTGAGACCGAGCTCGCCCCTGGCGGACGCCGCGTGCTCGGCGCCGAGGCCGTGATGTTCCCGATTGCGTTCTCCGCGGGATCGATCAGGGATCGCTCGCTCAAGCCCGACGACATCGCCGGCCTCACGGACATCTATCCGACCACTGCGTCGCGGCGCAGCCTCGGCAGCATCAGCGGCAAGGTGACGAAGAACGGCGCAGGCGTGCTCGGCGCGCATGTCGTCGCGTTCAATCCGGAGACCGGCCGCCTCGTCGGCGGCTTCACGCTGAACGAAGACGGCGGCTTCACGGTCGCAGGACTCGAGCCTGGTCCGCACATCCTGCGCGCCGAGCCGCTCGACGACGGCGATGTGGACAGCTTCCTGGACGCGACGCTGGATATCGACGTGGATTTCCGTGTGCGATTTTACGATCGCGTGGTCACTGTTCCTGAAGGCGGCGGGACGCGCGACGTCGAGATCAAGGTGGTCTCGAAATGATCACCCGGTGCGCGCTGTTCCTGTCGGCGGCGATCGCCCTTGGTGCGGCGCCATCCGTATCGGCCCAGGTCTATCTGGGCCGCGAGACTCCGCATCGCGGCACGATCGAGCTGGGCGGTGGCGGAACCTGGGCGCCAGGCTTCGACCTGGCGACCGCCGATGCGGAGTTGACCCGGGCCACCGACAACGACAGGTTCGACCTGTTCTCGACCGAGGGCAGGGCGAGCGGCTTTCCCGGCGCGCACGCCAGGGTGGGCGTCTACCTGTCTCGCGCCATCTCGGTCGAGGGGGGCATCAGGTACGCGAAACCCAGGCTGTCGTACGACCTGACCGACGATGCGGAATCGGCAGAAGACGAAACCGCTGAGGAGACGCTGAGCCACTACGTCTTCGATGGGTCGGTGCTGTTCCACTTTCCGAACGCCGCCTTTGCCGATGGCCGCGGCGTGCCGTTCTTTTCCGCCGGCGCCGGATATCTTCGCGAGCTCCACGAAGGCAACGAGCTCGTCGAGACCGGCAGCGAGCTGCACGCGACCGCCGGCGTCAAGTACTGGTTCGGGAACGGGGATCGCCGGATGGGCCTGCGGGCCGAATTCGGGATCTCGTCGCGCCAGGGTGGATTCGACGACGACGACGAGCGGCGCACGGTGCCAATCGCGCTGGGTGGGGTGACGTTTCTGTTCTGATGGGCCGTGTCAGTTTCCAGTCGCCAGGTTCCAGTTTCCAGCAGTTTTCTCCGCGTTGCCAGTTCCCAGAATCTACGAACGGAAAATTCGCAGCTCTCTCGGGGCGGGTGGCTTCCGCCTTCAGGCGGAAGATCGGCCCGCGCGGTACTCCGGGCAACCCGGAAGCTACGAGCTATCTATCCACAAGGTCTCGGTTCGACACGGGAAACCACTACGACCTGGCGACCGGGAACTGGCAGCTGCGTGTGCGCTCGAGTTCAGATCTTCGTGTTCAGCGTCGCGTCGTCCGCAGGCATCACCGGTTCGTCCTCGTCGACGGGCTGTTCGTATCGCCGGGGCGTGGTGTCGTGATCCGTGCGATTGACGACTTCCTCGAGCCGATCGCCGTTGCGGTCGATGCCCGGTTCCGCGGTCGGATCGTTCGAGCTGGACGTGCGATCGCGATTCATCGCTCGCTCCTGCGCTGATCGGAATCGGTGTCCCGGTCGCCATGACCGGCGTGCGCACCCTCTTTCGATTGTCCACGCTCCGGCAGCGCCTGCTGATTCTCGATTTCTTCATCGAGCGGTCGATTCGTGATGCCGGCCCCATGCTCGTCCGTGTAGCCGCTGCGCTGTGGGGCGTCCGAATTCTCGTCTTCCGGCTCCCAGCGATCGCCTTCGGCCTTGCTCTTGCGGGACGCTTCGTTCGGCATGTTCTGATCAGCCATATCGCCTCCAATCAGGGAACTGTCGCAAATCAGTTGCCAGTTTCCAGTTTCCAGTTCCCAGTTCCCAGTTTCCCACTCTTTCTCTCTATGGTTTCCAGTTCCGCAGTTCCGAGTTCCCCGGTTCCCCAGTTCCAAGATTCCCCAGTTGAGCAAGTTCCACTATGATCGCGAGATGGCTTCGCTCAATTCCTTCAACACGCAGGCACGCCTGACAACGGGCGGTCAGGATTTTCAGTTCTACAGTCTAGAGGCGCTCGAACGCCGCGGATTCACGGGCATTTCCCGCTTGCCGTATTCGCTCAAGATCCTCCTCGAGAACCTGATCCGCAAGGAAGACAAGCGGTTCGTCGACCCTGACGACATTCAGGCGCTCGCCGGCTGGGATGTCGCCTCGAACCCGCAGAAGGAAATCGCTTTCACACCCGCCCGCGTGCTGCTTCAGGACTTCACCGGCGTACCTGCTGTGGTCGATCTGGCCGCCATGCGCGACGGTATCGTCCGGCTCGGGGGCGATCCGCGGAAAGTGAATCCCCTCCAGCCGGTCGAGCTGGTCATCGACCATTCGGTCCAGGTCGATCACTATGCGGAGCGTAACGCCGCCGACCTGAACGCGGCGCTGGAATTCGCGCGCAACAAGGAACGCTACACGTTCCTGCGATGGGGACAGGAGGCCTTCCGCAACTTCCGCGTCGTCCCTCCCGACACGGGCATCGTGCACCAGGTGAACCTCGAATACCTGGCGCGCGTGGTGTTCAGGGAACAGGCAGACGGCGTCACGCTCGCGTATCCGGACACGCTCGTCGGCACTGACTCGCACACGACGATGGTGAACGGTCTGGGTGTTGTCGGTTGGGGCGTCGGCGGCATCGAAGCAGAAGCGGCCATGCTCGGGCAGCCCATCTCGATGCTGATCCCGGACGTTGTCGGATTCCGGCTGGTCGATCGCCTGCCCGAAGGGGCGACGGCCACGGATCTCGTCCTGACCATCACCGAGCGTTTGCGCAGGGTCGGGG
>JBOGIX010000171.1:0-6871 GCA_050744685.1 Vicinamibacterales bacterium
CAGGACGTGCGCGGCGCGGCGATCGCCGCGGCGGCTCCCGCCGATGACGCCGTGCAATCGCCGGGTCCTTCGATCGTGCCGTTCGTGCAGATGGTCTGGCTGATGGGCGCGCTCGCGTCGATCGCCCTGCTCGTCACCGGCCTCGGCCGGCTCGCCTGGCTCGCATCGCGCGCGCGCCATGCAGACGACGATCGATGGGAGCGCATCGGTCGAGAGGTCGCGGCTCGCTACGGCCTCGCGCGGCCGGTCACGGTGCTCTTCACGCACGCCTCCGATCTCATCGCCACGTGGGGCCTGCTGCGGCCGCGGCTGCTCCTCCCGGCACACGCCCGCCGCTGGTCCGACGACCGCATCCGCATCGTCCTGCGCCACGAGCGGGCGCACGTGCGCCGCGGCGACTGGATCGTCCAGATGGCGGCCGACGCGCTGCGGGCGCTGTACTGGTTCAACCCGCTCCTCTGGATCGCGTGCACCAGGCTGCGCCGCGAAAGTGAGCAGGCGTCGGACGACGCCGTGCTCGAGACAGGCGTGCCGGCGCGGGAGTACGCGGCACATCTGCTGGAGATCGCGCGGTCGTACCGCCGGTCCGGACCGAAGTGGGCGCCGGCAATGCCGATGGCCCGTCCCTCGACACTCGAAAGGAGAATCGCCGCCATGTTGAATCCCGGCCTGAATCGTTCCGCGCTCTCGCCGCGCACCCTTGTGCTTCTCGCCCTGACCGCACTGTGCGTGACGCTGCCGGTTGCCGCGTTCCGTGCCGCACAGACGTCGCCGATGTCGCTCGTTGGCACCGTATACGACCCGACCGGGGGGGTCATGCCCGGTGTCGCGCTGACCCTCGAGGACGAGCAGGAGTTCAAGTGGCAGGCGACGAGCGATGCGTCGGGCCGCTTCGAGTTCCCGCCGGTCCGCGCCGGCAAGTACAAGCTGCAGGCGGAGCTGCCCGGGTTCCGTCAGCTGCGCCAGGACTTCGAGCTGAAGAACGCGCGGGATTGGGACCGCGCCATCACGCTGCAGGTCGGCCAGCTGAGGGAAACGATTTCAGTCAGCGCCTCACGCCTGAAAAGCTCGCAACTGTCACCGGCTGCCGCACCGGCCAGGGTTCGTGTGGGCGGCAACGTCAAGGCGCCTACCAAGGTTCGCAATGTCAACCCCGTGTATCCCGTCTCCATGCGTGAAGCGGGCCGGGAGGGAGTCGTTAGCATCGAAGCGGTGATCGGGGTGGACGGTCTCGTGACGTCGGCCCGAGTGCTCAGCGCGCAGGTGCACCCGGATTTCGGGAATGCGGCGCTTCAGGCAGTCCGCCAGTGGGAGTTCACGCCGACACTGCTGAACGGCTCGCCCGTCGAAGTCGTCATGAACGTATCTGTCGAATTCAGCCTCTCGGATTGAGGGTCACGATAACTCCCAACCTCCAACTCCCAACTGCCAAGAAGCTCCCTTCGAAGAGACTGCCCTGGGAGTTGGGAGTTGGGAGTTGGAGATTGGGAGTTGCCTTCTCAGCGCGCAGCGCTTCCCGTCAGATGATCGTCCTTCGTCTCCCTGACGGCGAGTAATCCGGCCAGCGTCAGCAGTGCCGCAGCCGTCAGGTAATACCCCACGAATTGCAGCCCGTACGTCGTCGCCAGCCAGGTGGCGATGTACGGCGCGAGCGACGCGCCGAAGATGCCGGCCAGGTTGAATGTCAGAGAGCTGCCCGTGTAGCGCACGGCCGTCGGGAAGAGCTCCGAGAGGACCGTCCCGAGCGGCCCGTAGGTGAATCCCATCAGCGACAGGCCCACCGCCATCGTGAGCGCGGCGCCGACCGCGCCCGACGTGAAAATGGGCGCCATGACCAGTCCGAACAGGCCGATCGCCACGGTGACCCCGATCAGCGTGCTGCGACGGCCGCGCTCGGCGAGCACCGCGGAGATCGGAATGGTCACCGCGAAGCATACGATGCCGAAGAGCTGCATCAGCAGAAACGATTCGCGGCCGTAGCCCAGCGCGGCGGTGCCCCACGACAGCGCGAACACCGTCATCAGGTAGAAGAGCACGAACGTCGCCAGGCTGACGAGGACACCGATGACCAGCGTCTTCGCGTGGTCGCGAAAGACCACGACCATCGGGACCTTGACGCGCTCCCTGCGATGGACGGCATCCTGGAAGACGGGCGTTTCGGTGATCGCCAGCCGCACGTACAGGCCGACGATCACCAGCACGGCGCTCGCGAGGAACGGGATGCGCCAGCCGAACGCGAAGAACTGCTCGTCGGTGAGCCACCGCGACAGCATCAGGAACACCGTGCCGGAACAGAAGAAGCCGAGCGGTGCGCCGAGCTGGGGAAACATGCCGTACCAGGCGCGCCTGCCCGGCGGCGCGTTCTCGATGGCCAGCAGCACGGCGCCGCCCCACTCGCCGCCGAGCCCGAGGCCCTGCCCGAAGCGGCAGATCGCCAGCGCCAGCGGCGCCAGAATGCCGATCGTCGAGTAGGTCGGCAGCGCGCCTATCGCCACCGTCGACAACCCCATCGTCAGCAGCGCGGCGACGAGCGTGGTCTTGCGCCCGACGCGATCGCCGAAATGCCCGAAGAGTGCGGACCCGATCGGCCTCGCGAGAAAGGCGATGCCGAACGTGGCGAGCGAGGCCAGCGTGGCGGACGCCGGATCCGACGCCGGGAAGAACAGCTTCGGGAACACGAGCACCGCCGCCGTCGCGTAGATGTAGAAATCGAAGAACTCGATGGTCGTGCCGACGAGGCTGGCGACGAGCACCTGGGCCGGTGTGTTGATGGCGCGGGGAGGCGGAACAGCAGTCACGTAACCATTCGAGTTCGAGTCGTCAACTGACGAGAGCAAACCCTTCCTGCTCGAAGTGTGGGTCGAAGGCGAACGCTTCGTTCATCTGTCTTTCGCGCATCATGACGAATGACACCGCGTCCACGAGGCTCAGGGTCCGTTTCGGTCGCTCGATCAACAGGTCCAGCCCTCCGTTGTGGAGCGTTTCATCCACCCACACGACATCGATCAGCGGCGCGAAGTCCGCACGAAAGTCCAGTACAGCGGCGAGGCCGAAACGCCGGCCGATGAGTGCATAGGTCTCCACAAGAACGAAAGATGTCGTGACGAGCGGTGCCCGATTGGTGCGGAGCGTTGCGAAGGTGCGCGCAGCCCGATCGTGGTTTTCATCTTTCAGGCTCAAGAGTCCCAGGAAGGCCGATGTGTCAACGAAGACCGCATTCATTCGAACGCGTCGTCGAGGTACCGATCGTGCGCCGTCGAGACGTCGTGCGCGCCACTTCGATCGCTGAATCGACCAACAAGTCGTGCCGCCCGGTCGTAGAGCGCCGTGCGATCCGGCTTGTCTTCAGCGAGCCCCTTCTCGACGTAGCGCCGGATCAACTCCGCGAGCGACACACCGTGCTCGCGGGCTTCCGCGCGAAGACGCCGGGCCTGTTGATCGGTGAGCTGGATCTGGGTTCTGACCACGGCTCAGTGTAAGCACAGCATGATGTGCTGTCAATCGATCCTGAGTCAGTCGTTGATATTGTCCGGCTTCCAACTTACTGCTCAGCTTTGTAGTCCAAATTGAGCGAGGCTGATGTTGATCGGCTTGACCTCAGCTGTCACGCCAATGAGAAAAGATGCCTCGCGGTGGATGGGATCGGCTGTAGGTGCAGATGACGTAGCACCAGTTCGCGAAGAAACCGCGAGCAGTTCGGAGCGCGATGCCGCGCATGACAACGCAGGAGCGACGACTTGAAGATCGACAAACTCAACCAGATGGTCGCAGAAGACGCCGCGCTCAGACGACGACAGACCCTTCAGCCAGCCGGTTGGAGCGCTGAGCGGTGGCGCGCGTTTGTGCGGTGCGGTGAGGCGATTCCGCGCGTCCCCCGTTGAGAATGTGGCTATCTGCTGTCGCCCCAGGGCACCAACGTTCCGTCATCCATCAGCTCGAATAGACGTTCTGGTCGGGACGTGTTGGCCAGCTCGCGGACAGCCGATCGCCAGATCTCGACGCGGTCGCTCAAGCGACGGGACTGCTTGACGCGCGAGACCACGATGATGGCCGAGACTGCAGGACCGAACAGGAAGTCATCGTCCTGGGTCAGGAAGAGGACCTGCTCGTCCTGCAGGCGTTCGCGAATCCGCGTATCAGGAGCACCGCGCCAGCCGAGGGTGATGATGTGTTCAGCGGTGAATGCGTCGGCGTGCAGGCGCCGGAGCAGCCCGAGCGGAAAGTTCTCGTCGAGCAGAACCTTCACGACGCCTGTCGAACGGCCGGCGGCAAGTGTGCCGCGACGTGGGCGGCGTAGCTGAGAGCCGAGCGTACCTGTTCGACGGACAACGCGTACTCCTCGGCGACCGTCTCAACGGTGTCACCCGCGGCGATGGCGCCCACGATCGTGGCCACATCGATCCGCGTGCCGGTCAGGCACGGCTTCCCGAATCGGATGTCGGGATCCATCGAAATGCCTGGGAATACTTCCATTGTCGCGACCTGCACTGTTGACTCTACCATGCGCTGGCCTGCCTCGTTCAGGAAGCGCACCCGTATGCGCAGCTCGATCCAGATTTGCCTCCCGTCCGAAACGCGCGGCCTCGTTGAACCCGAGTCAACCTGGGCCCGTTCATCGCCCGCGAGGCCGCGCTACTCCCATCGAAAGACCCGCGACGAGATCAACGTGCAGACGAGAAACGCGAGGCCCAGCGCAACGACGTCTCCTGCGTGCGCGAGCCATCCCTCACCGTGCCACACGCCTCGCAGCAGCGACACCGCGTAGGTGAGCGGCACCACGCGCGCCGCGGTCTGGAGCAGGGGTGGAAGCGAGTCCACCGGGAAGAAGAGCCCGGACAACGCGAGCATTGGATAGAACACAATCGTCCCTATGGGCTGGGCGAACCGCGCCGTGGGGACGATGCTCGCGATCAGGAAGCCGAGTGAAAGCACGCAGACGGTGCTGTAGAGCAGCGCGAGCGTGAACGACATCAGCGGCACGTCCGGATCCAGCGGATAGTAGCGGCGTCCGAGCAGGACCATCACCGCCAGCGTGACCGCCGTGAACAGCAGCTTGACGATGACGTGCGCGGTGAGGATGGTGTGCGGCCGCAGCGGCGTGGCGCGCAGGCGCTTCAGGATGCCGCCTTCGCGGTAGATGGCGATGATCGCGACGAGCGAGAGCACGGCGCTGGCGGCGATCATGATCGACGCGAAGATCGGCAGATCCACCGACATGAACGCCGGTACGCCGGCGACACCGGTGCGCGCGCGCGGGCCGAGCATCCGGCTGAAGAGGACGAAGATCACCACCGGTATCGCCACGCTGCCGATCACGCCCAGCGGCTCGCGCACGAAAATCTTGATCTCGAGCCAGGTCAGTCGCCAGAGTCCGCGCAGCATCGTCTGACGGATCAGTCGCGGATGGAATGCCCGGTGACCTCGAGGAATACGTCCTCGAGCGTCGGGCGCTCCGTGCGGAAGTCGGTGACGTGCATGCGATGCTCGGCGAGGCAGGCGATCACGTGTGTGACGAACCCCTCGCCGCGGCCGCGAATCGCGAACCCCTGGTTGTGCGGCGTCACGGCTTCGGCCTGCGGCATCCGCTCGAAGCGCTCGCGGGCCGCCGGGTCGTGCGTGCTGACGTAAACCGTGCGCTGCGGGCAGTGCCGCTCGACGAGCTCGGCGGGCGTGCCGGCATCGACGATGCGGCCGTGGTCGATGATGGCTACCCGGTCGCAGAGCTTTTCCGCCTCCTCCATCAAGTGCGTCGTCAGGAACACGGTCTTGCCACGCTGGCGGATGCCGCGTACTAGCTCCCAGATCGCGCGGCGTGCCTGTGGATCGAGGCCGGTCGTGAGCTCGTCGAGGAACACCAGCTCGGGATCGTTGATGAGCGCGAGGGCGATGAACAGGCGCTGCTTCTGTCCGCCCGAGAGCGTCATGAACCACGCGTTGCGCTTGTCGCTCAGGCCGAGCTGTCCGAGCAGCCGATCGCCGTCGACGGCAGTGCGGTAGAGAGAGGCCCAGAGCCCGACGGCCTCACGCACCTTGATCCGCTTCTGAAGCTGAGCCTCCTGCAGCTGCACGCCGATGCGCTCCTGCAGCCGGTAGACGTCCCGGATGGGGTCCAGGCCGAGCACCGAGATGCGGCCGCGATCCGGCTTACGCACGCCCTCCACACACTCCATCGTCGTGGTCTTGCCCGCGCCGTTCGGGCCGATGAGGCCGAAGATCTCACCCTGTGACACCTCGAACGACACGTCGTCCACGGCGACGGTGCGGGCGTAGGTCTTCCGGATCCCGGATACCTGGATGACGGGTGGCGAAGCGGGCAAGGCCTTACCGCCATTCTGCCATGCCAGCCGTGCCGGCGAATGACGGCTACCGAGCCGCGAGCGCGGCCTGCAGCATGGCGCGGGTGTAGGCGACGTTGTAGATCTCGCCGGCGAAGCCGCCGCCGCCGGGATACTGATTGCGGATCGGGCCGGCGGCGCGGTCCACATCGATGGCGCGAGGATGCTCCGGATAGATCCAGCGGGGATACTTCTGGCGGACGAGCTCCTTCATCACCGCGAACATGTCGACCTGGCCGTTGTCCAGGAACACCTCGGTGTAGTCGACATACGGCTTGCGCACGACGACGTTGCGGAAGTGGACGTGGTTGATGCAGTCGCGTTCGCCGAGGTAGCGGCAGACGGCGACCGGATCCTCTCCCATCTCGCGTGTGACGCCGCAGTCGAAGGTCATGCCGTTGAAAGGGCTCTCGACCAGGCCCAGGTACTCCTTCCAGTGATCGACGGTGGCCATGAGCTGCTCCGACCCGCGGCTCAGGGGCACGGGCGGATCGTTCGGGTGGAGCGCGAGACGGACGTTCGCCTTCTCCGCTTCC
>JBOGIX010000172.1:0-5486 GCA_050744685.1 Vicinamibacterales bacterium
GAACTTCGACCGCGCGCAGGAGCGCGCCGAGTTCATGAACTCCGCCGATCTGCTGAACGAGATGCGCGACGTGTTCGATGCCGCCAACCGGCAGAACACGTCGATCTATCCGGTCGATCCGCGCGGCCTCGCCGCCATGGAGTACGGCATCAACGAAGGCGTCGGGCAGACGCAGGATCGCAATCACCTCGCCGCCTCGCTCGATACGCTGCGCACGCTCGCCTCGAACACCGACGGACGCGCCATCGTCAATCGCAACGATCTTGCGACCGGCATGCAGCAGATCATCCGCGACTCGAGCGGCTATTACCTGCTCGGCTACAACTCGACGCAGGCGCCAACCGACGGCAAGTTTCATGAAATCAAGGTGCGGGTGTCGCGCCGTGGGGTGGACGTGCGCGCACGCAAAGGCTACTGGGCTTTTACGGCGGAAGACGCGGCGCGCGCCTCGGCGCCGCCAAAACCGAGCGCGCCTCCGGCGGTCACGGCCGCGCTCAGCGCGATCGCGGAGCCCGAGCGCGGCCGCCCGGCGCGGTTCTGGATCGGCACGGCACGCGGCGAGAACGGCCAGACGCGAGTGGCGTTCACCTGGGAGCCAATCGAGCCGCCGCCCGGCATGCCTGCGGAATCAGCCGAGCGCCAGGCCGCACGCATCACGGTCACGGCAACCACACCCGATGGCGGCCCGCTCTACAAGGGACGGACGCCGGAGGCCGGCACTGGCGTGGCTGCGGGGGGAGGCGGCACGTTGAGCTTCGAGGCGCCACCCGGGCAGGCGCAGCTCCGAATCGTCATCGAGGACGGCCGCGGGCAGGTGCTCGACTCGACCACGCGCGAGCTGACGCTGCCGGACTTCACGCGCGTGCAGGTGGCGCTCGCCACGCCGAAGGTGTTCGTCGGCCGAACGGTGCGCGACATCAACGCCATCAAGGCAAACGCTGCGGCTGTGCCGACCGCAGACCGCGAGTTCACGCGCACCGATCGCCTGCTGATCCGCACCGAAGCCTACACGCCGGGCGGGGCGACGCCGACGATTACCGCACGCCTCCTGAATCGGGGCGGGCAGAAGATGGCCGATCTTCCGCTGCAAGCCGCGGGCAGCCTGGAGCTGCCGCTCGCCTCGCTGCCCATTGGCGACTATCTGATCGAGCTGAATGCGAAGAGTGAGGCCGGTACCGCGCAGGAGCTGGTCGCGTTCAAGGTCGGGCGCTAGGCGTACATCCCACGCATCCGGGTGACCGTCGCCACACGGTTGATCGCGACGATGTAGGCGGCAGTGCGCATGTCCGTCTTGTAACGCTTCGACGTCTCGAGGACGTCGGTGAACGCTTCGACCATCTTCGCCTCGAGGCGCCGGTTCACTTCCCCCTCTTCCCAGAAGTACCCGTGCCGATCCTGGACCCACTCGAAATATGACGTGGTGACGCCGCCGGCGTTGGCGAGGATGTCCGGGATCACGAACACCCCGCGCTCGTGCAGATGCACGTGCGCGTCCGGCGTGGTCGGACCGTTGGCCCCTTCGGCGACGATTTTGGCGCGAATGGACGGGGCGTTCTCCATCGTGATCTGGTTCTCGAGCGCCGCGGGCACGAGCACGTCGACGTCGAGCGAGAAGAGCTGCTCGTTGTCGATCGGCTCGCCGCCCGGGAACCCGTCGATGGTCTTGCGCTGCTTCGCGAAGTCGAGCATCGCCGCGATGTCCAGGCCGTTGTCGTTGTGGACGCCCCCCTTCCAGTCGGTGACGGCGACGATCTTCGCGCCGGCCTTCGACAACAGATCGGCCGACACCGAACCGACGTTGCCGAAGCCCTGCACGGCCACCGTAGCCCCCTTGATGTCGAAGCCGAGGTGCGCGGCCGCCTCGCGCGTGACGATGCTCACGCCGCGGCCGGTGGCTTCGCGGCGGCCGAGCGATCCGCCCATCTCGATCGGCTTGCCGGTGACCACGGCCGTCGCGGTGTAGCCGACGTGCATGCTGTAGGTGTCCATCACCCACGCCATGATTTGATCGTTGGTGTTGACGTCGGGCGCGGGGACGTCCTTGTCGGGGCCGATCGCGTCGATGATCTCCGCGACGTAGCGCCTGGTCAGCGCCTCGAGCTCGCGCCGCGACATGCGCGTGGGATCGCAGATGATACCTCCCTTGCCGCCGCCGAACGGCACGTGCGCGACGGCGCACTTCCAGGTCATCCACGCGGCGAGCGCGGTCACTTCATCGAGCGTCACGTCCGGGTGATAACGAATGCCGCCCTTCGCCGGACCGAGCGTGATGTTGTACTGCACGCGGTAGCCGGTGAACACTTCGATCTCGCCGTTGTCCATCTGGACGGGGCAGGTCACGGTGATCTGCCGCTTCGGGTGAGTGAGGATTTTCCAGATGCCCGGGTCGAGTCCCAGGAGTTGCGCCGCCCCGTCGAATTCCTGGAGCATGGCGTTGAAGATGCTGCCCCCTGCTGCCATGTGACTCCTGTGAAGAGCTGTCCAGCCCCCGAAGCCCGAACGAACAACACAAACAGGGCAAAGTAGCGTGAGGACCGAGGCAAGTCAAGCAAGGGAAACCGGGAACGGGACGATACGAATGCGGTGGTGGCGTCGGAGACCGCGCGCGAAGCGAGAGCGGAGGCTGGCAGGTCGTCGCGGGTCCCCCGAACCCGTTCGGACCCGCCAGCCCGGGGACGACCGTTACTGGGCCAGGACGCAGACGGCGTGCGCCCGAAGCCGCACGTTACTCTGCGCCGTTGGCGTCGAGTTCCGGTACGAGATGCGCCAGCCCGGAGTCGCGCCCTCGACGGGCGCCGATGATGTGATCGTCAACAGCTGCGCGTTCGGCGTGAGCAGGTCGTAGCCGCCGGCAACCGCCTTCTTGCCTGCCGGGCACGAAGCCAGCAGCGAGTAAGTGATGTTCATGCCGACCGTGAACGCCGGCAATTCGACCGCCGCGAGTTGGTAGCCGCTGACGCCGTCTGCTCCGGGCGCGCCCTGCGGCCCCGGCAGCCCCTGCGGTCCCTGCGGCCCCGGTTCACCCTGCGGTCCGGCCTCGCCGTCCGCGCCTGGCGGGCCGGGCGGTCCCGGTTCGCCCTGCACGACGCGCGGCGCGCTCGTCGTCACGTAGAACGCGGCGCGATCGAAGCCGTGGTCGCGGATCACGGTGAACAGGTACGTGCCGTCCTCAATGTCCGACGCGGGAAACGAGACGACGATTTCCTCGTCCGACGCGCGCAGCACGGTCATGAGCGACGTCTCGCAGTAGACGTACAAGTTGCGGCTCCCGAAGTTCAGTCCCCGCAGCGTGACGGTGTCGTTCTCGCGATCGACCGAGGCGCTCGTGATGACGAGCTGCCGGGTGAGCTTCCTTGCCGCCGTCTTCGCATCGTGCTGCGAGGAGTGCTCCGCGCGCGCGACCGACGTTCCGGCGACGAGGACCGCGGCGAGGGCCGCCGCGGTGCGTGTCCAGATCACCATTCCATCCTCCAGAGAATTGGTTGTGCCTGCGCCGTCAGCAAGCACAGGGCCAGCGCCGTCGTGGAGACCGCGCATCCGGCCGAATCGTTGCCAGCGCAGCGACTTGCGATGCGCGTGGCGAAATCCGTGATCACCTCGCGGGGCGCACGGAGTGCGGCGTTCTGAGACACTCCAGGCTGATCCTCGTCAGGAGGTTCGGCCGATCGGGGCAGGCGGCGCGTCTCGAACCGGGACGTACGCGAACCGGGGGGACGCCGAAGAGGGAGGTCGGGCGGCTGCGCGCAGCGGACGATATAATGACGTGACGTATGAAGAGCGCCGCCGCCGAGACCGACAAGCAGCGCTGGGAACGGGACGTGGTTGCGCCGGCGCTGAACAGGGCGCCGGAGCGTGACGTTCCGTTCACGACGATCTCGGGACGTCCGATCGAACGGCTCTACACCGGCGAGGATCTCGCGGGTCTCGACTACGCACGCGATCTCAACGATCCCGGCGTGTTCCCTTACACGCGCGGCATTCACCCCACCGGCTACCGCGGCAAGCTGTGGACGATGCGGCAGTTTGCGGGGTTCGGCACACCCGAGGAGACCAACGCTCGATACAAGGCGCTGCTCGCGGCCGGCGGCACCGGCCTCAGCGTCGCGTTCGACCTGCCGACCCTGATGGGCCGCGATCCCGATCACGAGCTGTCGCTCGGAGAGGTCGGCAAGTGCGGGGTCAGCATCGTCTCGCTCGCCGACATGGAGCGGCTGTTCGATGGCATCGCGCTCGGCGACATCACGACGTCGATGACCATCAACTCGCCGGCGCCGATGATCTTCGCGATGTACCTGGTGGTGGCGGAGAAGCAGGGGGCGAACTGGAAGAAGCTGTCGGGGACGATCCAGAACGACATCCTCAAGGAGTTCATCGCGCAGAAGGAATACATCTATCCGCCGCGCGAATCGATGCGGCTCGTCACCGACGTGTTCGCCTTCTGCAGCCGGGACGTGCCGCGGTGGAACACGGTCTCGATCAGCGGCTACCACATTCGCGAGGCGGGATCGACGGCGCTGCAGGAGCTCGCCTTCACGCTGCGCGACGGTATCGAGTACGTCCAGTACGGGATCGACGCCGGCCTCGACGTCGACGACTTCGCGCCGCGGCTGTCGTTCTTCTTCAACTCGCACAGCGACTTCTTCGAGGAGATTGCCAAGTTTCGCGCCGCCCGGCGGCTCTGGGCCGAGGTGATGCGCGATCGCTTCGGGGCCCGCGACGAGCGGTCGTGGAAGCTGCGCTTTCACACGCAGACCGCCGGCGTGTCCCTCACCGCACAGCAGCCATACAACAACGTGGTGCGCACGGCGGTGCAGGCGCTCGCGGCCGTGCTCGGCGGGACAAACTCGCTGCACACCAACTCCCTCGACGAGGCGCTGGCCCTGCCGACGGCCGAGGCGGCAACCCTCGCGCTGCGCACCCAGCAGATCCTCGCCCACGAGAGCGGCGTGGCCGCCATCCTGGATCCGCTCGGCGGATCGTATTTCCTCGAGCGCCTCACGCTCGACCTGGAGCAGGGCGCCCGCGAGTACTTCGCTGTCATCGACGGCATGGGTGGCATGGTCGAGGCCATCGAGCAGGGCTACCCGCAGAAGGAAATCGCCGAGGCGTCGTACCGCTTCCAGCAGTCGGTCGAGCGCCGCGACAAGATCATCGTGGGCGTCAACGGCTACGTCCAGGAAGACGAGGCGCCGCTGCCCATTCTGTACATCGACGACACCGCGGCCGCGACCCAGCTCGCGCGCCTGCAGGCGCTGAAGAAGACGCGCGACAACGACGCCGTGCGGCGGACGCTCGACGCGCTGCAGGATACGGCACGCGGCGCCGGCAATACGATGTATCCGCTCCTCGACTGCGTGCGCGCGTACGCGACGGTCGGCGAGATGTGCGACGCGCTGCGCGAAGTGTGGGGCGAATGGGAAGAAGAACCGCTCATCTGAATTGAAGGTTGAAAGTTCAAAGTTGAAAATTGATGCGGAAGATTAGAG
>JBOGIX010000173.1:0-5385 GCA_050744685.1 Vicinamibacterales bacterium
GTTGCGAACCTGCCGGCCGGGGTCGCGAAGCGGCCCGCGCCCGCCGTCGTTCCGAAGGGTGCGCGGCTCGTGATGTTTGGCGGAAAGGGGGGCGTCGGCAAGACGACGTGCGCGACGGCCGTGGCGCTCGTGGCCGCCGGCGCGCTCCCGCGGAAGCGCGTCCTGCTGCTCTCGACGGATCCCGCGCACTCGCTCGGCGACGCACTCGGCGTGCCGGTCTCCGACGCCGCACGGCGGATCCCCAAGGGGCCGCCGAACCTGCTCGTTCGCGAGCTCGACGCGGCGCGCATCTTCGACGAGGTGCGCGGCCAGGTCACGTCGGCCATCGAGCGGTTGTTTGACAGCGGTCCCCTCGCCGGCGTGGGCACCACGGTCGACGTGGCCGGCCATGACCGCCAGGTGATGCGCGATCTCCTCGAGCTGGCGCCGCCGGGTGTCGACGAGCTCGTCGCAATCATGGAAGTGACCGAGAGCCTGACCGCTGCCGTCGAGCCGCCGTGCGATCTGATCGTGATGGACACGGCGCCGACGGGCCACGCGCTGCGGCTGCTCGAGATGCCGTCGCTCGTGCACGACTGGGTGAAGGCGCTGATGGCGATTGTGCTGAAATACCAGGCCGTCGTGGGTCTCGGCGAGCTGGGATCGACGCTGCTGCGCGTATCGCAGGGCCTCGGCCGGCTGCGGTCGCTTCTGGGCGATCCAGGACGCGCCCGATTCGTGGCGGTGACTCGTCTCGGCATCCTGCCGCGCGCCGAGACCGTGCGGCTGCTCGCGCGGTTGAAGGCCGCAGGGATCAGCGCGCCGATGGTGATCGTCAACGCCGCCGGTGCCGGCACGTGCCCGCGGTGCCGGGTCGATGCCGCGCGGCAGGCCAAAGAGCTCGCGGCATTAAACACGGACCTGAAACGCGCACGCACGCGGCCGGACGTGCTGATCGCGCCGGCCGAGATGCCGCCGCCGCACGGTACCGAACGATTGCGGGCTTGGTGGGGACGGACGGTCAACTCCCAACGCCCAACTCCCGACTCCCAAGGCGAGTGGATCGAACAATCCGGGTGAAAGTGGTGCGTTCAGCCGGATTGATCCAACTTTCGCCCCGCTCTGTCGACGCTCCCGCCTTGGGAGCTGGGAGTTGGAGATTGGGAGTTGACCAAAGGTATCATCGACTCGGCCCATGGAATCCGCCGTCTACGTCTACTGCGCCGTCAAGTCCGCGCGCAAGCCGGCCGCTGCTCGCATGCCGCCGGGGCTGCCGGGGGCCGAGCGGGCCGGCGTGTACCCCGTCGAACCGGGTGTGTGGCTCGTGGCGGCGAACGTGCCGCTCGCACAATACGGATCCAGCGCGCTCGAGACGTCGCTGCGCGATCTCGAGTGGGTGAGCGGCCTCGCGCTCGCCCACGAGGCCGTCGTGGAGCATTTCACCCTGGGACGCGGCGCGACGGTCATTCCCATGAAGCTGTTCACGATGTTCTCGACCGTCGAGCGCGCGGCCGCGGAGATGAGACGG
The DNA here is from genome assembly GCA_050744685.1 of Vicinamibacterales bacterium. GTDB lineage: Bacteria > Acidobacteriota > Vicinamibacteria > Vicinamibacterales > 2-12-FULL-66-21 > JACCXG01. The sequence continues at coordinate 1,508 of JBOGIX010000173.1, forward strand.
CGGCGCCGTGAGCTCGCGCGGGTGTTCCTGCGCGTCGAAGGTTGTGAGGAATGGGGCGTCCGTGTGACGCGGGACGGCCGCCGCCCCTCGCCGCCGGCGAGTCCGTCGTCGAGACCGAGCTCAGGCGCCGCGTTTCTGGAGGCACGGAAGCAGGCGCGGGACCAGTCGCGGATGGCGCTCCAGGCGGCTGCCGAAGCGGCGGACGCGGCGTTCGCGTCGCTGTCGGAGATCGCCCGCGACGGTCGGCGGCGGGGTGATGACGCGCCGGCAGATGCGCGGCCGTTGCTCGACGCGGCGTTCCTGGTGCCCGCGCGCAGCCGCCGGGAGTTCCATGCGGCCGCCGAGCGGGTGGCGAAACATGTCGCGCGGAGCGGTGCGCACCTCACCCTGACCGGACCGTGGCCCCCATATCACTTCGTCGGCGCCGAGGAGGCGCAGTGAGCCGCCGGCCGACGTTATCGACCGTATCGCGCGAGCATCCGCCGAAACGCCGGGCTACGCCGCCGCCGCCGCGCTCGGCCACGCCCCCATCCCCGGCGCCGCGGCAGGTCGCGCGGATCATCGATCAGTCCGATTCGTCGCTGCTCGACGTGCTCGACAACCTCCTCAATCGTGGCGTCGTGCTGAACGCCGAGATCGTGCTCGCCCTCGCCAACGTGGACCTGGTCTACCTCCGCATATCGGCGCTGCTTTGTGCGGCCGATCGTCTCCTGCCGCACGATGAGCGCCGGCGATCGTGAGCTGCACGTGTATGCGATCGCCGGCGCCGGCTTGCCGCCGAGAGTTCGAGTGCGCGGCCACTCGCTCCGCACGCTCCCGATCGGACAGGCCCACGTCGTAGTCGAGGCACATCGCGGGCGGATCGAGCCAACTCCCGAGTCGCTCCAGGAGCAGCACGCGATCGTCGTCAACCTGGCGGAGCGTGCGGGATCGCTGCTTCCGGCGCGGTTCGGCTCCGTCCTCACCGACGCGGCCCTTCACGCCATCGTCCTCGATCACCAGCCAGAGATCCTCGACGCGCTGGCGCTCGTCGACGGGCGCCGGCAGATGACCGTCAGGGTGTTCGGCCCGCCGGATTCATCGGTACCCGAGATCGATCGCGCGTCCACCGGGACGGCGTTTCTCGAATCCCGGCGCGCGCGCGTCCATCATGTGCCGGCGGAAGTGGAGACGATCAGGCTCGCGCTCGGACCGCGTGCTGTCCGCGAGCGCGTGGATGTCGGGCAGGCGGGCGGCCTCCGGGTCACCGTGTTCCACCTCGTCGATCGGGAGAAGATCCACACCTATCGGGAGCAGGCAGCGAGTTTGCAGACGCTGCTCGAATCGACGCAGGAGCGGGTGCGCGTCACGGTGACTGGCCCGTGGCCGGCGTTCGCCTTTGCGCCGGAGCTGTTCTGAACTTCGATCCGCCAACCGGCGACGGGAAACGATGCCGCTGAAGAGAAAATCCGCGCCGTCACGGGCCACCGCCCGCAAACGCCCAGCACCGACGCGCCGGCGGACGCGGCGCATTGCGAACATCGACGTCGACGAGATCGATTCGATTCGCGGCGAGCTCGAGAGGCTCGGGCGTCAGGCCGCGGCGCCGCGATGGAATGCCGATCCCGAGGACGTGCGGAAATCGGTGGCAAAGCTGGTCCTCACGCTGATCGAGTTCATCCGGCAGCTGCTCGAGCGCCAGGCCATCCGGCGGATGGACGCGGGCACGCTGACCGCCGAACAGACGGAAGCGGTCGGCCTGGCGCTGATGCGGCTCGAAGAAACAGTCCGCGACATCGGCGCGCAGTTCGGCCTGGCGCCCGAAGACCTCAACCTCGATCTCGGACCAGTGGGAAGGCTGATGTGACACGCGCCCGCGTGATCCTGAATCCCTCGTCCGGCCGCGAGCGCGCCGCCGGCCACGTCGAAGCGCTCACGGCCCGCTTTCGCACGCAGTACGACGAAGTCGAGCTGTCGATCACGACCGGCGACGGGGACGCGGAACGCGCCGCCGCCCTGGCCGTGGCCGACGACTGCACGGCACTCTTCGTCGCCGGCGGCGACGGGACGCTGAACGAAGCCATGAACGGCCTGGCGGCGGCCGGCGCGCTCGATCGCATGGTTGTCGGCGTCATCCCGCTCGGAACCGGCAACGACTTCGCGGCCGCCCTTGGCATTCCCACGGACTTCGATGCCGCGCTCGACGTGCTGCTCGGCGGCCGTCAGATCCTCGTCGATCTCGGGCAGGTGAACGGGCGTGTGTTCGTGAACACGTCGGGCGGCGGGTTCATCGCTGAGGTGTCGGTTGCGGTCACGACACAGCTGAAGAGCATCGCCGGACGCCTCGCCTACCTGATCGGCGGGGCCCAAGCGCTGATCGACTTCGATCCGGTCGGCGCCATGGTGACCGTCACGGGCGCCGCGCCGCTGCGACATCGGTTGTACGCCTTCGCCGTGTGCAACTCACGCCTGATCGCCGGCGGGCGGCTGATCGCGCCGGACGCGATCATTGATGACGGGCGGCTCGACGTGTGCCTGATCGAGGAGATGAGCGCGCTCGAGTTCGTGGCGCTCGCGCGCAAGGTTGCCGAAGGGGACCACGTCAACGATCCCCGCGTGATGTACATGCAGGCGCCCTCGCTCGAGATCACGCTCGACCGGGTCGTGAAGGTCAACACCGACGGCGAAGTGTTCGAAGGGCAGCGGTTCGAGTACCGCGTGCTGCCGAAAGCGGCCAGGTTCCTCGCAGGAGACGCGCCGTTTACCGTCGAAGCAGACGCGACCGCACCGGTTCACACGGGGAACGCGTAGCACCCTGGCGTGACGAGCACGCGCCCGTTCGCCGTGAACCAGAAGCTCCTCGGCGAAAGCTCTCCGGCCGCCCTGAACCGCACGCTGCGGCGCTTCTCTCCGGCAGCGTCGTAAACGAACGTCGTGCCGACTGCCAGCGAGATCCACAGTGCTCCCGACCTGTCCGCTCCTGCCGCATAGACCGACGGCGCCACGACGGGGATCTCGCCATCCGCGGTCTTGCGGCGCTTCCAGGTGTTCGGCAGTGCCGGGATGAAGTCGTCCAGCTCGGGACCCTGGACGTGGCGATCCAGCAGCAGTCTTCCCGATGCGTTGTATTTCCGGAATTGCGGCACGCCGGCCAGGAACACGAAATAGAAGCCGCCGTCGGGGAGCGCGATGACCAGCCCGGCGTTGAGCGCGACGTGAACGGGGCGATCCGACTCCTGCCCCGTCGCTCGCAGTTCACCGAACGAACGAATGCCGCGACCGTCGATGCTGTACTCGGTGATGAGCGCTCCGTGCTCGGGCTGGCTGACGAACAACGCGCGCCCCGTGTACTCGACAGCGCCGATGCCGTTCATGACGAGGTTGCCGAGCAGGATGCGCGGCACCGCCCGATCCTCCAGCAGGAAGGCGCTCAAGGTCGATCCCGATGCGAGGAACCGCTGGAAGCGCGGTTGTCCATGCGGCGCATCGGCAACCACGAACGTGTCGTCCGGCGCCATGTCGAACGCCGTCGGGTCGAGGATGCGTCCCGGCTCCGTGCCGATCTCGATCAGCTTGCGCGCGCCCTCCATCGAAGGCGGGACGACGAAGATGGAATGCGCACGTCGATCGAAGATGAAGTACTCGCCGCCGGTCGCCTGCTGGCAGCTGGTGAGCTCCTGGAACGACCCGGCGATGTGCGCTGGAAGCGCCGCAACGGGCTTGAGGACGTCGACGGCGGATGTCGAGTGAACGCGCGCGACAGAGAGAAAACCGGCCAGGAGGCCGAGAGCGCTGAGGCGCAGCGGCGGGATCATGTGGCGGCCGCGATCAGTACCGCGCCGTCTCCTGAATCGCTTTCAGCACGTCGGACGACTGGGGCAGGATCGCCTCCTCCAGAT
>JBOGIX010000174.1:0-4445 GCA_050744685.1 Vicinamibacterales bacterium
GTCTCGAGCAGCTGCTCGCTCGCGAAGGTGACCAGAGTGGCCGACTGCGGCGGCACGGCAGATCCGGGAATCTCCAATGGGCTCGAGTAGCCTCCGAAAGGCGGCACGGCGCTGGTCAGTGCAACCGCCGAGATCCCCGGCACGGACCGTATCCGTTCGACCGCTCTCCGGTAGAACTGCAGCTGTCCCTCGGGGGACATCTGTTCGCGGGGCGGGAACGCGATGCCGGCGACCAGCACCTTTTTCGGATCCAATCCCAGATCCACTCCCGCCAGCTTGACGAACGTCCGCATCAGCAATCCGGCGCCGAGCAGCAGGACCATCGAAAGCGCCACCTGGGCGACGACAAGGCCGGCCCGCATGCGCGTCTGGCGCCGGCCACCGGTCGATCGAGCCGTGGTGTTGGCGCCGACGGCGATGTCCCGCCGGGCGCTCTGCAGCGCCGGGAAGAGCCCGAAGCCGATCGTCGCCACCGCGGCGGCCGCGAGTGCGAACAGCAGCACGGGTTGATCGAGCCTGATCTGCGTCTCCCAGGGCACGCCCTGCCGCGGCATGTAGCCGGCCAGCGCGACGATGCCGGCGTACGCCATCAGGCATCCGGCGACGAGCCCGCCGAGGGCGAGCAGCGTGCTCTCCACGAGCAGCTGCCGGACGATGCGGCCACGGCTCGCGCCAATGGCGGCGCGAATCGTCATCTCGCGCTCGCGGATCGTCGCGCGCGCCAGCAGCATGTTCGCGACGTTGCAACAGGCGATGACGAGCAGGAGGCTGACCGCGCCGAAAAGCGCGTAGAGCGTGCCACGAAACTCGCGCACCACCCAGTCGACGACGGGAATGATGCCGAAGCGGAACCCCGGCGGGTAGTCATTCGGCCGCTCGGCGGCCCGCCGCGCGCCGACCACGTTCAACTGCGCTTCGGCCTCGGCGGCGGTCACACCGGGGCGAAGATGGGCCTGGAATGCACGCCTTCCGCGCGGGGTCTCCGGATCGTCACTGCGCTGCATGGCCGCCGGCAGCCACAGATCGGCGATGTTCCACTCGAAGCGCGGCGGCATCACGCCGATGACGGTATAGGGCTGCCCGTCCAGCACGAGTGTGCGGCCGATCACGCCCGGATCGGCACCGAAGCGTGTGACCCACGCGCGGTGGTTCATGACCGCGACCGGCGGTGCGCCGGGCGCGACGTCGCGATGATCGAAGACGCGACCGATGAGCGCCGGCACGCCAAGAAAGTCGAAGCCGTTCGGCGTCATCCAGTTGAGCGTCAGGCGCTCGGCGCCGCTGTCGCTCATCCAGTGCGCGCCGAACTGGCTCGTGCCCACGACGTCCTCGAAGGCCGTGGTCTGCTCCTGATAGTCGAGGAACTCCTCGGAGCGAAAATACGGGCCGCGGATGATGCGGCCGGAGCCATCGCGCAGGACGACGTTGACGAGGCGATCGGAGCGGGAATACGGAAACGGATCCAGCGCGACGTTGCGGAGCACGCTGTAGATAACCGTGACTGCGCTGATCCCGAGAGCGAGTGTGAGGACGGCGACGAGCGTGAAGCTGGGCGTCCTCAGCAGCGTGCGCGCGCCGTAGACGACGTCGCGGCGGAGATCGTCGAGCCACATGAACGCGCGCGACTGGCGCGGGAGTTCCTTGGACATGCAGCCCCCTTACGGTTGATCGATCACACGTTATCGACGAAGCCGACTGCCCAGCTGAGCCTTTATTAGTACGCCTCGCGCCGGGATGTCAAGCTCCGCGTCCTGTCGACGTTGTCGAAGACCGACACAAGCGTCTCGCAGAGGAAAGTGAAAGGTCGCCGCGCTACGCAGATGGCAGAGCGCGCGTGCTGGTCGCCTCACGGGTTCGTCCGGTCCCGACGTCACCTGTTGATTGGACCGCATTCAACACGAAAAGGACTGACGAGATTCTCCGCTTCATCCCACTGCACGTCGATCTCGCACTCCACTTCGACCTCCGGCTGCCCACCGATCTGCGGGCGCAGGTTGGGACTGATCGCGACACGGTCCAGCTCGAGCGTGTTCTGAATCCAGCCGAATGTCACGTCCGCAGGATCGACCTTCCCTGCCGTTGCCGCAATCCAGCGCAGGCATTCGCGATCGCTGGGAAAGTGCACAGGGAGGCGAATGCGCGACGGCATGCCCGCGCTGAGCGCGTTGACCCGTGTCGGCTCCCAATCGATCCGGCGCACGAGCCGGCCGGTGGTGACGTCTGCCATCCCGATTCCCATCGCGTTGCCATAGGTCTCTGCAGCGAGGTCGCGGACGAAGATCCGCCCGATGGACGGCATGGCGGGCCACGGGTTGTACTCGCAGGCGGGTCCGCGATTGACGACTTTCGCGTCCATGCCCGTGCCGCTGATGTTCTTGCCCATCTCGTCGACGATGAGGACGTCGAGATCAGCTGGCAGCCTGGGCATCCAGGACTTGGCCAGTGCCAGACACTCTTCGTCACGCAGTTCCATGCGGTCCGCCGGGACCGCCTCGATCCGTGCGGTGTTGTGATGTGCATCCTCGAGGATGGCCAGTCCGCCGATCATTTTTCCCGATTGCAGCACTCGACGCCCCACCGTGCGGATGATGTGCTCGAGGCCGAACCGCCGGGCGTGGGTATGGTACTTCTGCGCGCCCGCGTATTTCCCCAGGCCGATGGCCATCATCTTCATGAGCCCGCTTTCGATTCGGCCGCTGAACGTCGTGTGCCACTTCACGCGCGAGACGATGAACACGGCGTCGGCCGCATGGGCTGCGGCGTCCATGAACACTTCGACCCCATCGTCAGTCTTGCCAAGCGAGACGACATTGGCGCGACTGACGATCGGGCAGCCCATTGCCTGTTCGGTAATCCCGAAACGAGCAAGGACCTCGGCCTGGCCGTCCGGAGTCGCCGCACCATGACTTCCCATCGCGGGGACGACAAACGGCGACATTCCGCGAGCGCGCCAGTACTGCGCGGCACTCTTGACGATGGCCGAGATGTTTGCGATCCCGCGACTCCCGACGCCGATTGCCACGCGAGCGCCGGGCCGAAGCCGCTCCGCGAACCCGCTGTGCTCGAGCTGGTTAAGAGCCTCGCGGGCGACATCGTTCAGACCGAGATCGGGGAACCGCTGGCCGACGATGAGCAGGCTGGACGGGAACATCAGGCTTCCTGGGGCAGGCTGGCGCTGTCGTTCACCGAGCGCCGTCGGCTGCCTGACGAAAGACGGCCGTGGACTCGAAAGTGATTGGGCACTCCCGTCGCTATGATACGCCGCACCCAGGATGGGCTCGATCCGCTCGAGAAGAGGAGGGGTGTTCAGGGCTCAGCATCTCAACAGCCTGAGCCCGATTCCTCTCCGGTTTTCACCGTCGAACGCCATATGCAAGGGGGGTCGTGCACATGGTGCTTCGGCGCGTGGCGCTGCTCGTCGGCGTCGGGGTCGTGCTCGGGACGAGCGTCAGCGCCTGGCTCTCGCCGCTAATCACGACGCTGCTGTATGGTTTGCAGCCCCGCGATCCCACGACACTGGTGCTGGCTGCGCTGGTGCTGTCGTTCATCGGGGCGATAGCGGGCTGGATCCCGGCGCGGCGCGCAGCCCGCATCGACGCGCGTCTGCTCAGGGAAGGGTCGTTCCACCAAGGAACGCTCTCATCACCTCGATAGTCTGCGCCTTGTTCTCGCGGCGGACGTTGTGCCCGGCCCCTTCGATGTGCACGATCTTTCCGCGTGGCAGACGGCCGGCGATCTCCTCGTTCTGTTTTCTGAGATCACCCTGCGCATCGGCCTTGAGAATCAACGTCGGCGCGGTGATCTTCGGGAACAGCTCGCCGAGCGGTGTCAGGGCGGACGGGACGTTGCGTACGGTATCGGGATGGTGCCGTCGTTTCGAAGGCGCCCAGAACTCGCACTCGGAGCGTCCCCATTTCGGGGAACTCTTCATGCAGCCGGCTGCCAGTTGCTCCTCGGTCGTGTTGTTGCGCGCGAGGATCGTCGTGCGGCGCTGCTCCGGCGTCTGCGTGGCCGCTCCTCCCGGCGGCGTGCCGGGACGACGAACGAGTCCGGGGTCTTCGAGAATGACCGCGCGCGCCACCTCCGGATATTTCGCGGCGAAGCGCGCCACCGACGAGCTGCCCATCGAATGGCCCATCAGAATCGGGCGCTCGAGCTTCAACTCCTTGATCAGTCCTGCGAGGTCCTCGACCTGCACGTCGGGCGGGTCTGATGGTGACGGCGGATCGGACAGGCCGTGGCCCCTGGCGTCGAACATGATGATGTCGTACTGGTCCTGAAACTCCCGCGCGAGGTTCGTCCAGCACAAGCCGTCGTCCGACGATCCATGCGCCATCACGAGCGGCGGCTTGTTGCCGCCGGTGCGCCAGTAGTGGATGCGGATGCCGTTCGCGACGACGTAACCGTCGGTCCAGCCGGCCGGCGGTTGCGGCCCAGCCGAGGAA
>JBOGIX010000175.1:0-3686 GCA_050744685.1 Vicinamibacterales bacterium
GCTGAACACCGGGGCGGCTCGTCGGGTCACTGATGTGTCCCGACGCCTGTTTATAGAGCAACCGCGGTGCCAATCGAGAGGAGCGAAAACGTTGGTGTTTTTAACGGGCCTGCGTCAGCGCTGCTACAGAAGCTGAACCATTTACACTGTCAGTGTGTAGGGCAGGGCATAATCGGCCGCCCGAACGAGGGGTGGAGTGTAGCGAGGCACCCACAGAGGGTTCGGCACCCGCAGGATTCGGCTCTTTGTCCGAAGCCGAGCTCGACAGAGCCCTTTTCGGGTTCGTTGTCGACACCGGCGCCGGCTGTCACTGAATCGGCGGCTCAGGCGGGGGCGGCGGTGCCGGTCTCGTCGGCCGTTGTGGCGCATGCGGGGTGGGCCGGTAGCGGCTCACGTCGGGTCGTCGTGTCTGCAGGCCGTTCAGCACCAGCGTGGCGCCGAGGATCGCGAACCCGCCACCTATGCCCAGGCCGATGCCAGGCTCTCCCGCGGCAAAACCAATCAGCATCATCAGGCCAAGGCCGAGACCGATGAACGTGACGCCCGCCGTGCGCCATCGATCGGATGCGGTCGAGGCCGTCGAGCGTTCTCCCATCGCCTCGTCGAATCCCAGCGGGTCCAGTTCGGGTGCGGGAATCAGCCCCTGCTGGATCATCGCCACACGCTCGCGATGCTCCATTTCCCTGATCGCCCGGCGGTTGGTCATCGCCATCCACAGGATCGCCAGGCCGGCGAACACGAGCAGCACGAGCAGCAACAGAATGATCAGAGCGACATCTTCTGGGTCCAACGGCGTTCCTCCCTTGAACATCGACATTAGACCGGGCCGGCATCCCATTTGTTTCAGACGAGCCGGATCCGCGGGATGAAACAATTCACGCTCCGGCGGGCTCTAATACTCCCGGCGGATGCAGATCGATGAACAGGCGCTCGTCGACCGGTGCCGTTCCGGCGACGACACCGCGTTCGCGGAGCTGGTCGACCATTACAAGGACCTGGTCTACGGGCTGATCTATCGCATGATGTCGGACCGGTCGGCCGTGGACGATCTGGCGCAGGATGTCTTCCTGAAGGTGCACCGCGGCCTGCCGTATTTTCGCGGTGAAGCGCGGCTCTCGACCTGGATTTTCCGGATCGTCCAGAATGTCTGTTCCCAGGCCCGGGGACGGCGGAGCGCGGAAGTGCCGCTCGAGACGGGCGGCCCGCCCCGCGCGGAGCTGCGATCGGACGACGGGGCGTTCGCGGACCTCGAAACGCGCGATCGGCTGCACAAGGCGATGGATCACCTGTCCCCGAATTACCGGATGCTGGTGGCGGCGCATTACCTGCACGGCGTGCAGTACGAGGCGCTGGCCGAGGCCCTGAACATTCCGCTGGGCACGGTCAAGACGCACCTCTACCGTGCCAAGCGGCAGCTGCGCGAGCTGCTCGAGGAGTAAATCGGCGGTGGAGTGCACTCATGCAAGAGAACTGGTTGAAGCGATTGCGGCTGGCGACGTGTCGCTCGACCAGCACTTGCGCGCGCACTTCGAGAGCTGTCCCGCCTGCGCCTCCGCGCTCGCCTCCGCGCAGAAGCTCGAGGCGATGCTGGCCGCCGACGCGGCGCCCGCGGTGCCGCCGGCGTTCGCATCGGCCGTCATGCAGCGGATTCGCGGCGAGCGGTGGCGTGCCGAGCAGCACGTCGATCGCCTGTTCAACGTCGCCATCGCCCTCGGCATCCTCATCATCGTCGGCGCGGTGGCCGCGATGCTGAACGTTGCCGCCGTATTTTCGCTCGCGGTCTCTGCATGGGCGCTCATCAAGGACGGCACCGGAGAGGCGATGAAGCAGGCGGTGCCGACGATCGCGACGTATGTCGCCGCCGTGGGCCTGCTGGTGTCGGCGCTCGGCATGTGGTGGTGGGCGGAGCGCAGGCTTCAGTTCTGACGGGAGATGACCGCCTCATTGTGCCGCGACGGCGGCGCGCGTGCGGTCGCGATCGATCGGCGGCGCGATGTCGAGCTCCGGCGGCGCCAGGCAGTTGTCGCAGCTGCCGCAGCGGTCGAACGTGTCCGCTTCCTTGAAGTATTCGAGCAGCAGCTTCCACCGGCACTGCGCGCTCTGCGCGTACGACGCCATCTTCTCGAGCTTGTCGCGATCGGCATCCTGCCGGCTGGCATAGGCGCTCGCCACTTCCTCGATCCGCGCCGCAGGCACGTCAGCCTGCAGCAGCCTGAACCGTGATCCGCGCAGCTCCCGCACCAGCCCGAGCGTCTTCATCATCGACAGGACGGATCGCACCTTGGTCCTGGCCACGGTCGATGCGTGCGCCTGGATCTCGCCGAGCGCCGTCGGCGTCTCCGCGGCGCCAAGCCCCTGCAGTGCGTCTCGCACGGCGAGAATCGCCTCCGCACCTGGATACTTGCCGCCCATGAAGTACTGATGCGTTCGCCGATCCTCGAGCCGATACAGCACCACGCACGCCGCGTCTGCGCCGTCCCGGCCCGCCCGGCCCGATTCCTGGTAGTAGGCTTCGAGCGATCCTGGCATGTCGTAGTGGACGACGAAGCGGATATCCGGCTTGTCGATGCCCATGCCGAACGCGTTGGTCGCCACGATGGCTTTGAGCTCGCCGGCCATGAAGCGGTCCTGCACATCGTGCCGGGCCTTCCCTCCGACCCGTCCGTGATACATCGCCACCGGCAGCCCTTCGGTTTCGAGCAGGCGCGTGACCGTTTCGGCATGCTTCACGGTGGCGACGTAGACGATGCCCGTTCCGTCTGCTTCGCGAAGAAGCTGGATCAACTGCTGCTGCTTTGCCGTTTCGGTGGGCGTGCGCCGGACGCGGTAGTGCAGGTTCTCGCGATACAGCCCCAGGTTGAGCGTCGCCGGATCCCGCATGCCCAGGATCCGGACGATGTCGTCGAGCACGCGCTCCGTGGCAGTGGCCGTCAGGGCGAGAACCCGGGGCCTGCCGAGCGCCTGGATTGCGGTGCCGAGCGAAAGGAACGCCGGACGGAAGTCGTGGCCCCACTCCGACACGCAGTGTGCCTCGTCGACAACGAAGAGATCGACGGTGATCTTCTTCAGCGCGTCGACGAAGGCCGCGTCTTCGAGCCGCTCGGGCGTCGCGAATACGAACTCGATCGCACCATCGGCGATCGCCGCCATCGTCTCGGCGACCTCCGCGGCAGGTACTGTGGAATTGAGCGGTCGCGCCGAGACGCCGAGCTCATCGAGCTTGTCGCATTGATCCTTCATCAGGGCGATGAGCGGCGAGACGACGATGGTGGTGCCCGGCAGGTGCATCGCCGGCAGCTGGTAGCACAACGATTTGCCGGCGCCGGTGGGCATGATCGCGATGGTGTCGCGTCCCGATACGACCGACTTGATCACCTTTTCCTGGCCGGGACGGAAGTCAGCGAGCCCGAACGTGCCGCGCATGAGCCGTTCGATCGCGTTCTGCGAGCGGCGTTTCGCCATGGGAGGCCACGGAGCAAGCGGTGTGCCGGAGGCCGGAGGGGGCGGAGGCCGAAACTCCGAACAAGGACTGCGCATCAAACCATGCCCAGGTTCTCCCGGCGTCGCTCGAACGTCATCTCCGCCACACGGAAAAGCAGCGGCATCACAGCGACGCTCACCATCGTCCACGCGAGCAGGAGCACCGGCGCCAGCACCGGCCGCTCGAAATACCGCGTCGCGAGCAG
>JBOGIX010000176.1:0-6363 GCA_050744685.1 Vicinamibacterales bacterium
AAGCAGAACCTTCTCGCGCTCCTTGATGCGCTCACTGGGACTGTTCGAGAGGGGAATGAGTAGCAGGGAACCATCAGCGAACGATGCCTGCGTCGGCGAGGATCCGCTGCGGCGAGCGTCGGCTCGCCAACTACTTCCTCGGTCGCGAACCCGGGTATCGCTTTCTCGAACGCGTCATCCGTGAGCCGACGATGCCGACCCGGCCCAGCGTGACACAGCGCGACATTGAGCCTGGCCTGTTCTCCCGCTCCCAACAAGCGTAGTGCTCACGCACGATCCTCTCGTCAGCGACTCGCCTGCAATCTCGACTTATGCGAGCTGCTGGATGGGTTAGTCCGCGACACGAGAAGGCCAAGAACGCGACGGCCGATCAGGTTCGTGCAAAAGAACGGGCCGAGCTCTCGGCGCGAGCACCGGTTCCGGATGGGAACGTCACCCGCTCGCGGATCGCGTAGAATGCGCCGCGTGCAGCTCTACATGAGCTACCGGGACGGCGACGCGACCGGCCTCGCGCTGAACATCACGCGCGAGCTCCGGGGGTCAGCGGAGTTCGAGCTCGTTCGCGGCCTGGTGGGGACGGGTGCGCCACCTCCGGTGCCGCGGGGCGCGCTGATACTCCTGCTCATCGGCCGGCGATGGCTCGGGGCGGACGAAAAGGCCCGCCCGCCGTTGTCCGATACCGGGGATCCACAGCGCAAGCTGCTCGAGAAGGCGATCGCCGATCGCGCGCGCATCGTCCCGGTGCTCTTCGAAGTGCCGCTGCGTGACTGGAGCGCTCTCTGCGCGCGCCTGCCCCCGTCGCTGAAGCCGATTTCGCTGCTCAACGCGTGCGAAATCCGCGCGCAGTCTTTTTCGAGCGACCTGCGCGCCATGCTCGCCGGCCTGAGCGCGCCCGAACGGCCCCAGCACTGGGCGGAGGCCGCGCCGCGGACACTCATTCGCATCGAGACGGCAGGCAGCGGTCCGCTCGACTGGTGGACGGGACGTGACAAGACACTGCGCGTGCTCATCGATGGCATGGAAATCGGCGCGCTCACCGGCTGGAACGGCCGATTCGAAGCGGAGGTCGAGCCGGGCCGCCACACGGTCCAGATCCGGGAGGGTGCCGTGTTCAAGAGCGGGATCGTCGATGCCACGGTGAACCGCGGCGGGGCGGCGACGCTCGTCTGCCACCGCAACGGATTTACGGGCGGCATCTCGCTGGCGTCCAAGGGGTAAGCGATGCGCCTCTTCATCAGTTATCGCCGCGACGATTCGGCGGCCCACGTACGCGCGCTCGCTGAAGCGCTCATGGACTCCACGGTGAAGGACGAGGCGTCGGAGCTCTTCGTCGACGTCGATCACATTCCGCTCGGCAGCAACTTCGTCAAGGACACGACGGCCGCGATCAAGGGATCGGACGTCGTGCTCGCCGTCATCGGACGCCACTGGCTGGGGAGCAACGCGCGCCGGCTGGACGATGCGAACGATCCGGTCAGGATCGAGCTGCGGACCGCGTTCGAAACGCACACTCCAGTCCTCGTCGTGCTCGTGGACGGCGGCCGCCAGCCTTCATCCCCGCTGCCGGCGGATATCCGGACGTTGACGTCGAGCGAGGTCGTGGAGCTTCGCGACGACTGCTTCGACGATGACGTCGGCCGCCTGACCAGGGCCATCGGCCGGTTTGAACGACGTTCGCCGCACCCGGCGGCCCCGGCAACGCTGCGGCTGGTCAACGACGGCACCGGCTGGCTGGCCTCGGGGGATCGCTACGACGTGTACGTGGACGGCAGGAACATCGGCGTGATCTGCAGCGGCACACCCATGGATTTCGCCATGCCGGCGGGTAAGCACACCGTGAAGTTGCGGCGCGGCCTTCGGTCGTCGGAGGGGGTGACGGTGGCGCTCGAACACGGAAAGCGTACGACGCTCGGCTACGAGATCGGCGTTATCAAGATTGTGCTGCGCGCGAAGGCTCAGAATCCGTGAAGACCGGGCTGGTCCGCGCGATGGCGATCTTCCGCCTGACCAGCCTTCGCCAAGGCTACGGCGGTCCGCCGAAGCGCGTCGCGCGAAGGCGGAAGGCGGAAGCCACCCGTTGAACAGCGAATAGCGAACAGCGCGGGCAGCGTCAGTGCGGCCGCGACTCCGCGGCCGGCCGCAGCCGTCCGACCGTGGCCGCTGACAGCTTCGACAACCACGTCCTCGCCCCATCTCCGATCAGCGCGCGCTCGAGCGCGTCGAACTGGACGTAGGCGACCGGCACCAGCAAGAGCGTGAGGAACAGGCACAGCGCCTGGCCGCCGATGATGGTCACGGCGATCGCGGCGCGCCCGGTGCCGCCGATGCCGATGCCGAGCGACGTCGGGATGAGGCCGGCGATGATCGCGGTCGTGGTCATCAGGATCGGGCGCAGGCGCGTCCGGCACGATTCGACGATGGCCTCGCGCAGCGGCACGCCGCGCGCCCGCAGCACGTTGGCGTAGTCCACCTGCAGGATCGAGTTCTTCTTGACAATGCCGAGCAGGAGGAGCATGCCGAGCGCGGACCACAGGTTCAGCGTGCGGCCGGTGGCCCACAGCGTGAACAGCGCAAAGGGCACGGCGATCGGCATCACCAGCATGATGACGATCGGCTGGAGGAAGCTCTCGAACTGCGAGGCGAGCACCATGTAGACGAAGATCATCGCCAGCCCGATGGCCATGACCATGTTCGCCGTGGTCTCGTCGAGGATCTTGGACTGTCCCTGCAGCCGGAAGGACATCGTCGAGGGCATGTCCAGGCCGGCGAGCATCGCCCGCACGTCGTTCGAGGCCTCGTCGAGTGCGTGCCCCGGCGCGACGTCGGCGATGAGGTTCACGTTGAACTGCCGGTTCGACCGCTGCAGCGTGGTCGGTCCGAGGCCCCGCTCGAGCTGGGCGATGTTGTCGATGCGCACCGGTCCCGATGCCGACGGCACCGTGAGCCGGCCGATCTCCCCGATGTCGCGGCGCTGGCTCTCGCGCACGCGGATCTTCACCGGATACTGTTCCTGCCCTTCCTTGTACGAGGAGATCTCGTCGTCGCCGGCGACGGCGAGCCGGAGCGTGTTGCCGATCGTCGCCATGCGGACGCCGAGATCCGCGGCGCGTTTCCGATCGACCGCGACGTGCACCTCGGGATTGGAGACGTTCAGGTTGATCTTCGCTTCGGTGATGCTCGGCACCTGCCGTGCCGCCTCGAGCGCCTTCTTCGAGTACTCGGCGATCTCGGCGAGGTCCGGCCCGAGGATGTTGGCGGCGATGGCGAAGCCGCCGACGCCTTCACCGCTGCCGAGCGCCGTGCGCGAGCTGATGCTCGGCCGGTAGCTCTGATGGTTGGCCAGGCGGCGCCGCATCTCGGTGATGATCTCGGCCTGCGTGTGGGTGCGCTGGTCGATGGGAAGCGCCTGGCACAGGAAATGGATGTGCGTGGGGGAGCCGACGTTGTTGGTGACGCCGACCGACGGCTCGATGTGCGCCACCCCCTCGATGCCGTCCAGCTCCTCGAGCAGCTTGAACGCGATCTCGCTGGTGCCCTCGAGCGAGGTGCCTTCCGGCGCGTCGATGTGAACCGTCCACTCGCCCATGTCCTCGTTTGGCACGAACTCCCGGCCGACCATCCGGTTCAGCGGAAACGTCAGCAGCGCGGTGACCGCCGAGATCCCGATGATCACCGGCGCGTGATCGAGCGCCCAGTTCACCTGCCGCGTATACCAGGTCTCGAGCCAGTGAAAGAAGCCGCGGTCCTTCGTCTTGCGATCGGCGGCGCCATCCGACAGCCGCAGGAACCGCGAGCTGAGCATCGGCGTCAGCGTGAAGCTGACGAGCATCGACACCAGGATCGCGAACGCCATCGTCCAGCCGAACGGGTTGATGAAGCGGCGGGCGTAGCCGCTCATGAAGGCGATCGGCAGGAAGATCACCACGAGCGAGAGCGTGGTGGCCATGACCGCGAGCGCCACCTCGCGCGTGCCTTCGATCGCCGCCTCGAACGGCGAGCACCCCTTTTCCTCGATGTACCTGAAGATGTTCTCGAGCACGACGATGGCGTCGTCGATGACGATGCCCACGGCGAGCGTCATGCCGAGCAGCGTCATGTTGTTCAGCGTGAAGCCCATGACGTTCATCAGCGTGAACGCCGAGATGATCGAGGCCGGGATGGCGAGCGCCGAGATGATGACCGCCCGGATGTTGCGGATGAAGAACATCACCACGACCGTCGCGAACAGCGCGCCGAAGATCAGGTGCTCCTCGAGCGAGGCGATCGACGCATAGATGAACCGCGAGTCGTCGCGCACCACCGTGACCTTGACGGCCGCCGGCAGCGAGCGCTCGATCGTATCCAGCTTCTCGCGCACTCCCTCGATCACCGCGACCGTGTTCTCGCCCATGGCCCGCCGGATCTCGAGCATGACCGCGGGCGTCTTCCCCAGCCACACTGCGCTCGTCGGCCGCTGAAAGGTATCCTCGGCATGGCCGATGTCCGAGACGCGGATGGGCGTGCCATTCCGGCTGGCGACGACGATATCGTTGAAGTCGGCGGCGACATCGACGCGCCCGAGGGTGCGGAGCAGCAGCTGACCCTTGCCTTGTTCGACCGTACCGCCGGGGATCTCGACGTTCTCCGCGACGAGCGCGTCGCGGACCTCGGTCATCGACAGGCCGTACGAGTTCAGCTTCTCGATGTCGACGACGATGTGGATCTCGCGGGCGCGGCCGCCGGCGAGGCTGACCTCGCCGACGCCGTTGGCGGTCTGGATCACGCGCGCGATCTGCTTGTCGGCGAGCTCGGTGAGCGTGCGGAGGCTCATCGAGTCCGAGGAGACGATCAGCGACATCACCGGGTCGGCGTCGGGATCGACCTTGGTGATGAGCGGCGGCAGCAGCTCGGGCGGCATGCTGCGGATCGCGCCGGCGACCTTCTCGCGGACGTCGTTGGCGGCGTCGTTGATGTCGCGCTCGAGCACGAAACGCACGGTGATCGACCCGCGGCCCTCGGCCATGCGCGACTGGATCTCGTCGATGCCGGAGACGCCGCTGATGGCCTCTTCCATCGGCTCGATCACCGACGAGGACATCTCGTCCGGGCTGGCGCCAGGCAGCGCGAGCGTCACGCTGACGGTGGCGGGATCGGCGCGCGGAAAGAGGTCCACGCCGAGGCCGCGGAACGAGAAGGTGCCGAGCACCACGAGCGACATGACCAGCATCGTGGCGAAGACCGGGCGGCGGACGCAGAGCTCAGACAGCACGGGCGGACTCCACTGCTTCTACTTCGCGACGGTGACGGGCGCGCCGTCGGTGAGAGTGTCGACGTCGGTCACGGCGATCTGCTCGCCCGCCTTCAGGCCGTTCACCACCTCGATCCGATCGCCGACGCGCTCGCCGACCCCGAGCTCGCGCATCGCGAGCTTGCTGCCGGCGACGACGAAGGCGCGGTTCACACCGTAGCGGTACTGGAGCGCGGCGTACGACACCGTCAGGATGTTGTCCACCTTGTCGCTCTCGATGTGCACGCGCGCGAACGTTCCCGGCTTGAGCAGCGTTTCGGTGTTCGGCACCACCGCCTCGAACGGAAAGGCGCGCGTCGCCGTGTTCACCCCCGGGCTGATGCGCGACACCTTTCCGGCGAACGTCCTGTCGGCATAGGCATCCACGCGCAACTCGACTGCCTGTCCTTCCTTGATCCAGGGCGCCATCCGTTCGGGAATCTCCGCGGTCACCTTCAGCGGGTCGAGACGCACGATGGCCATGACCGGCATCTGCGTCTTCACCAGCTCGCCGAGGTTCACCAGGCGCCGCTCGACATAGCCGTCGAACGGCGCGCGGATGTCGGTGTCGCGAAGCACGCGCCCCGCCAGCTTCATCGTCGCCTCCGACGCCTGGATGCTGGCGCGCAGGTTCTTCGCGTTCTGGAGCGCCGCCGCGTACGTCGCCTGCTTCGCATCGAGCGATGCCTTCGCATCGTCCAGCGCCTGCTGCGAGATGAGCGTGCGCTTGAACAGCTCGTCAGCCCGTTCGAAGGCCTGCCTGGCCTGCACCAGCTCCGCCTGCGCCTTACGCGCCTCGGGCGTCTGCTCGACCTCGGGCAGGTCCTTCGGGCCCGCGGCGCCATACTGGGCGAGGGCGCGGGCCAGCACCGCCTGCTGCTGATCGTAGGTGTAGCGCTGTTTCTCGCTGTCCAGCTGCACGAGCGTCTGGCCCGCCTTCACCTGGTCCCCGAGGTCGGCCATGATCCGGCTGACTTTCCCGTCTGCCTCGGACGAGAGCGTGACCGCGTCGACGGCGGCCAGCGTGCCAACGACGTCGACGGCACGGCGCACGGAATCCTGGCGAACGGCTTCGACCTTGACAGCCTTCGCGCTGG
>JBOGIX010000177.1:0-10891 GCA_050744685.1 Vicinamibacterales bacterium
GCCTCGTCGTGGACGACGCGATCGTGGTGCTGGAGAACATCAATCGGCACGTCGAGGCGGGCAAGCCGCCGCTTGCCGCCGCCTATGCCGGCGCCAGGGAAGTCGGCTTCACGTTGCTGTCGATGAACCTCTCGATCGTGGCCGTGTTCGTCTCGATCCTGTTCATGGGCGGCATCGTCGAGCGCCTGTTCCGCGAGTTCTCGATCACGCTGGTGGCGGCCATCGTCATCTCTCTCGTGGTGTCGATCACGCTGACGCCGATGCTGTGCGCGCGCTGGCTCGTCGCCCGCGACGCCGACAAGCCGGGACCGTTGCAGGTGGTCAGCGACCGTGTGTTCGGATCGTTGCGGCGCGGCTACGGGCGCTCGCTCGACTGGGCGCTGGCCCACTCGCCGATCGTGCTGATGATCTTCGTCGGCATCGCCGCGTTCACCGTGCATCTCTACATCAATGCTCCCAAGAGTTTCCTGCCGGAGCAGGACACGGGGCAGCTCGGCGGCTTCATCCGCGGCGACGACGGGATGTCGTTCCAGATCATGCAGCCGAAGATCGAGGCGTTCCGCAAGGCCGTGCTGCGCGACCCGGCCGTGGAGAGCGTCGCCGGCTTCATCGGCGGCGGCCGCGGCATCAACAACGCGCAGATGTTCGTGCGTCTCAAGCCGCTCGACGAGCGCCAGGTACCGGCACAGGTCGTCGCTGAACGCATCAGGCGCGAGGCGCCGAAGGTGCCCGGCGCGCGGCTGTGGCTCAACGTGGATCAGGACATCCGTTTCGGCGGCGGGTTCGGCGGCGGGTCGTATCAATACACGCTGCGGTCGGACAGCGTCAGCGAGCTTCGGGTGTGGGCGCAGCGCGTGCGGGACGCGCTCAAGCCGCTGCCGGAGCTCACCGGCATCGAGGACGAACTGGTCTCGAGCCAGCAGATCACCCTCGAGGTCGACCGCGAGGCGGCGCGCCGGCTCGGGATCGAGATGGCCACGGTGACGCAGGCGCTCAACAACGCGTTCGGCCAGCGGCAGGTCTCGACCATCTACAACGCGATGAACCAGTACCGCGTGGTGATGGAGGTCGCGCCGCAGTTCGCCCAGGGACCGGAGTCGCTCGACCAGGTGTACGTCGTGACCGCTACGGGCAGCCGCGTGCCGCTGTCGGCGTTCAGCCGCTACACGCGGACGTCTGCGAACGACCGGATCAGCCGCAGCGACCAGTTCGCCTCCGAGAACGTCTCCTTCGAGCTCGCGCCGGGCGTCAGCCTGAGCCAGGCAGAGGCGGCCATCAACCGCGCCGTGTCGATGCTCACGCTGCCGACCTCGATCCAGGGACGCCTCGAGGGCAACGCCAGGCTGTTCACGCGCATGCAGGGGAACCAGGCCATCGCTATCCTCGGCACGCTGCTGATCGTCTTCATCGTGCTCGGCGTGCTCTACGAGAGTTACCTCCACCCGCTGACGATCCTGTCCACGCTGCCGTCGGCCGGCGCCGGCGCGCTGCTCGCGCTGCTCCTGCTCAAGACGGAGTTCAGCCTGGTGGGGCTGCTCGGCCTGTTCCTGCTGATCGGCGTCGTGATGAAGAACGCCATCCTGATGATCGACGTCGCGCTGCAGCGCGAGCGCGAAACCGGCGCGACGCCCGAGGAGGCGATCCGGGAGGCGTCCCTCCTCCGCCTGCGGCCGATCCTGATGACGACGATGTCGGCGATGCTGGGCGCGATGCCGCTGATGCTGGGCGCGGGCGAGGGCGCCGAACTGCGGCGGCCGCTCGGCATTGCCATCGTGGGCGGCCTGGTCGTGAGCCAGGTGCTCACGCTCTATACGACGCCCGTCGTCTACCTCTATCTGGAGAAGATCCGAGTGAGCGTCAACCGTCGTCGGGGGCACACCGTCGCCGACGAGGTCGTGCCGGACGGGCGTGTCACTGATGCGGGGATGTCGGCCCGGCACATTTGATCGTTCTTTCCGCCATCAATCCGGTAGCGAAGACGGCGGTGGCGTGGTCCGATTTCCGCTTCGCGGTCGCCGGCGCGACCCACTCTGGCGAGATACGTGCTGACCTGAAGAAGCGCGGCCTGATGATCGGAGCCAATGACCTCTTCATCGCGGCCCACGCGCGCACGCTCGGGCTCCGGCTCGTCACGAACAACACTGCCGAGTTCGGCCGCGTGAAGGTCGGTCCTACTCAGACGGTCGGACGCCGACTTCGTCCAACCGCAGCAGTAGGTCTGCCGGATCCTTGTAGACCCGGTAGGCTCCCGCACGTTCCAGCTCCTCCAATCCGTACCCACCGGAAAGTAGACCGATGGCAAGCGCCCGAGCACGGCGCGCTGCGAGCAGGTCCCATACGCTGTCTCCCACCACAACAGAATCGCCGATATCGACACGCAGCCGATCTGCAGCGGCCAGGAACAGGTCCGGATCCGGCTTCGCATGTCGAACCAGATCACGCGTAATCACGACGGCTTCGTCGCCGATTCCCAACAGCGACAGCGTGCGGCTTGCACTCTCCAATCGTCCGCTGGTGGCGATCGCCCATGGCACGCCGGCACGCGTGAGATACTCGAGCAACTCCACTGCTCCGGGCAGCGGGCGCACCTGTGCTGCGTATCGCGCGAAGGCCTCCGCGTGCAGCCGCTGCAGCTCCTCGGCCTCGTCTCTTCCTACGCTGTGGCCGGTCTCCCGGAGCAGCGCGTTGACAAACAGGCCGCCGCTCATGCCGATCTGACGGTGAATGCGCCACACCGCGAGCTGGATGCCGCCTGATTCGAGCGCCTCACGCCAGGCGAGGACGTGCTGATAGACGCTGTCCACCAGTGTCCCGTCGAGGTCGAACAAGAACGCGATACGTTTGCGATCCGTATCGGGGTCCGAGTCGTGGCGCTTCATGCCGTCTCCATTTTGGGGCCCATGCCCGCCGGAAGTGGCTGCTATAGAGAACGGGGTCAGACCCGGGTCTGACCCCGTTCGGCGGCATCGCCTACCCTAAGGGCGGATTCTCACCACCTCTCCGACGTCGCTCAAAATGGATTTGTTCGTGACGTAGAGAACCCCGCTGCGATCGATGACGACACCGCCGGGCGCATACAGCGCGCCGGTGGCGACCTCCGTCCGCGTGCCGGACGGACTGACGCGGATGAGCGCGCCAGTCCAATCGCTCGCGTTGAAGGCCGCGAGCAGTCCGTGTGCCGCGATCTCCAACACGTACAGGCTGCCGT
The DNA here is from genome assembly GCA_050744685.1 of Vicinamibacterales bacterium. Lineage (GTDB taxonomy): Bacteria > Acidobacteriota > Vicinamibacteria > Vicinamibacterales > 2-12-FULL-66-21 > JACCXG01. The sequence goes on from JBOGIX010000177.1 coordinate 3,209, forward strand.
CGGGGCCAAACGTGAGATCGATGATCGCCGTGAAGCCGCTGGCATAGACCTCGGGGGGCCCACCCCCCGCAGGCACGCGATAGATGTTCGCGTGATCGACGGGAAACGGAAACCCTGTGAGCTGCCCTACGTAGAACGCACCATCCGGGCCCTGTACGACCGACGTCGGCACGGCGTCCATCGGGATCTGCGTGCCCGGTGGCAGACCCAGGAAGGAAGGCGCCGCGACGAGCCGATTGGGAAACGTCGCCAATGCCGACACGCCACCGCTCGCCTGCACCTCGATCAAGGCGTTCGCGCCAGCGTCGGCAATGACCTGTCTGCCGGCGAGGGCGAGCACGCCGTACGGGTTCGAATCAATCTCGTCGCCCGTCGGGTTGGCGTCCGTCTCGGCGTCTCCGAGGTCCACGGTAGAACGCCAGGCGCCGTTCGGGGTGGTGCGCGCCAGCTGCGCAAGGGCAGCGCCGGCGGCACCGAACTGGTTTACTCGATCACGAGGATCGCCACCAAAGCCGATGGTGAAAAAGCCATTGCCGCGTCCTTGAAAAGACACATCCTGCGGTCCGGCGGCGAAGGCGCCGTCTGTGGCGAGCGATGGAAGCCCCGTCGTGACGCGCTCGACGGCGCGCGTGCGAAGATCGATGCGCGTGATTGCTCCGGTTGCCCCGAAGCAGCGAATGCCTTCCGGGCCGGGCGCACAGGCGCCGTCCCCGCCGCTGCCCGCTTCGGCGACATACAGGCCGCCGTCCGGTCCAAGGTTGAGGCCGCGCGGATTGTCCAATCCGGTGGCGATGACTTCCCACGAGGCGGCATGAAGCAGCGCGCCAAACGCGATCGACGGGACAACTCCACACAACAGCAGCCGAAACAAGGACTGACGAGGCATCGATACCCTCCAACTTCACACCGCTCAGATGTTGACGAAAGGACCCTGAATGATAATGGAAACCCGTGCGGTGGCGCCGGCCCGGCCGATCGGCGCGCCGACGCAGATCCACATTCGACCAGCGCCGTGGTAGCGTGACAGCGAGAGCCGAATCAATAGATGAGACGCAGCGGCGCGGATCCCCTCTGGTACAAGGACGCGATACTTTACGAGCTGCCGGTCAAATCGTTTTTTGACGGCAACGCAGACGGAATCGGGGACTTTCAGGGCTTGTACCAGCGCCTGGACTACCTGCAGAACCTTGGCGTGACGTGCCTGTGGCTCCTGCCGTTCTTCCCTTCACCTCTCAGGGACGACGGGTACGACATTGCCGACTACGTCGACGTGCATCCGAGCTATGGGACGCTCGACGACTTCAGACGATGCCTGAACGCCGCGCATGAGCGCGGGATGCGGGTCATCATCGAGCTCGTTCTCAACCACACGTCCGACCAGCATCCGTGGTTTCAGCGTGCGCGGTCCGCGCCGCCCGGATCGCCGGAGCGAGACTACTACGTCTGGAGCAACACGGATCAGCGCTACGAGCAAGCACGGGTCATCTTCGTCGATGCCGAGCGTTCGAACTGGACGTGGGACCCGGTGGCGGAGGCGTACTACTGGCATCGGTTCTTTCATCACCAGCCCGATCTGAACTATGACAACCCGGCGGTGGTCCGGGAGATGCTAGCCGTGCTCGACTTCTGGCTGGAGATGGGCGTAGACGGCTTCCGCCTCGATGCGGTGCCGTATCTGGTCGAGCGGGAACACACGACGTGCGAGAACCTGCCCGAGACACATGGCGTCATCAACGCGATTCGACGGCACATCGACCAGAAGGCCCCTGACCGGCTGTTGCTGGCCGAGGCCAACCAGCTGCCGGCCGACGTGTGCGCCTATTTCGGTACGGGCGACGAGTGTCACATGGCCTATCACTTCCCGATCATGCCGCGCATCTTCATGGGCCTGCACCTCGAGGATCGACAGCCAATCGCGGAGATCATGGAGAGCACGCCCTCCATCCCTGACACGTGCCAGTGGGCGCTCTTTCTACGAAACCATGACGAGCTCACGCTCGAGATGGTGACCGACGATGAGCGCGATTACATGTACCTGGCGTACAGCATGGACCCGCAGGCGCGGTTCAATCTCGGCATTCGCCGGCGTCTGGCGCCGCTCGTGGGCAACAGCCTGCGACGGATCGAGCTTCTCGTGGGCCTGCTCTTCTCGCTGCCGGGGACGCCCATCATTTATTACGGCGACGAGATCGGGATGGGCGACAATCTCTACCTCGGCGATCGCAACGGCGTGCGCACGCCCATGCAGTGGAACGACGACCGCAATGCGGGGTTCTCGCGCGCGGATCCGGCGCGGCTCTACAGTCCCGCCATCATGGATCCGGTGTATGGATACGCGGCCGTGAACGTGGAGGCGCAGGAGAGCGACGCGGCATCGCTCCTGCACTGGATGCGGAACATGATCCGCCTGCGGAAGCTGTTCAAGGTCTTCGGCCGGGGAACGATGGAGTTGCTGTCCCCCTCGAACCACAAGGTGTTCGCGTTCGTCCGCGCCTTCCGCAACGACGTGATTCTCTGCGTGGCGAACCTCTCGCGCACCGTGCAGCCCGCCGAGCTCGATCTCGGCGCGTTCGCTGGCCTGGTGCCCGTGGAGATGCTGGGGTATACGGAGTTCCCGACGATTGGCACGACCCCCTACTTCCTGACGCTCGGCCCGTATGGCTTCTACTGGTTTGAACTCCAGCGTTCAGGACGCTGACGCCGCCGCCGGTACCGTGATCGTCGTCGGCCTGACGAGCTTCAACGATGTCCAGACGATCGGTGCCGTCGCTCGCGCGCTGCGCGAGGGGGTGGCGCGGTCGTTCGCATCGGTCGACGCCCGGTTCGTGCTCGCCGACGCAGGATCCACCGACCGCACGCGTGAGGTCGTGCGCGACGTCATCGACCCGTCGGCGCTCGTGGAAGTGGAGTACGACCGGGGACCGCCGTTCGACGAACTGCCGTTTCACGGCTACCCGGCGAGAGCCGCCGCCGTGCAGGCGGTGCTACGGGTGGCGCAGCAGTTGAACGGGAAGGCCTGTGCCGTCATCGATACGAGCCTGCAGCGCATCGAACCGGGCTGGATCGAGCGACTCATCGGGCCCGTCATGGCTGACGGGTTCGACTACGTCTCGCCCTGTTACGTCCGGCATGTGCACGAAGGGGCGATCACCCGCAGCATTGTGTACCCGATGTTCCGGGCTCTCTACGGCGTGCCGCTGCGCCAGCCAGTCGCGAGCGAGTTCGCATGCTCCGGACGTCTCGTGGCGCACTTCCTGGAACAGGATTTCTGGGACGTGCAAGAGGCGTCCATCGGGATCGACCTGTGGCTGGCGGCAACGGCCGTCACCGGGGAGTTCCGCGTGTGCGAGGCGATGCTCGGACGCCGGGGCGCGGCCGGGCGCGGCACACCGGGCGATCTGACCACCACGCTGGCGCAGGTCGTGGGGGCACTGTTCGCGGACATGGAGCAGCGCGTCGACGTCTGGCAGCGGGTCAGGGGATCGACGGCGGTCCCCGTCTTCGGCGCCGCTCCGGCGATCGAGTTCGCGCCACCGCCGCTCGAGGTCCACGATTTGATGGAATCGTTCCGCCTCGGGTACCGCGAGCTCCGCGAAGTGTGGACGTGGGTGCTGCCGCCTCGGACGATCGTCGAGCTGCGCAAGCTGACCGAGGCGCCGGCGGATCGGTTCCGACTGAACGACCGGCTCTGGGCGACCATCGTGTACGACTTCGCGCTGGGCTACAGCCTTCGCGTGATGTCGCGCGACCACCTGCGACGGTCACTGACGCCGCTCTACTCCGGCTGGCTGGCGTCATTCGTCCTCCAGATGCAGAACGCGGACATGGCGGCGATCCAGGAACGCGTCGAGCAGGTCTGCCTCGGCTTCGAGTCGGAGAAACGCTATCTGATCTCGCGGTGGCGATGGCCAGAGCGCCTTCGCTGACTTCAGATCGAGATACTGGTGAAGGGCGCAAGAGGAGCAGCCATGTGGGGACAAGTCAAGGCAATCCTGCAGCGGGCGACGGTCCAGATCACCGAGCACGTCGCGAATTTTCTGCCCGGCCTGCTGGTCTCGCTGACGCTGATACTCGTGGCATTTGTGCTCGCGCTCCTCGCCCGCATTCTGGTGTTGCGCGCGCTGCGCGGGCTCGACCTCGACAGCCGGGCCGAGCGAATCAGGCTGGCGGCGCTGCTCGGATGGCCCCCCTCGACGAGCCTGTCGCAGACCATCGCCGGCGTCGTCTACTGGACGATCCTGGTCCTCGGCCTTCTCGTGAGCCTCACGGCGCTGAACGCCACGTTCCCGTCGCAGCTCGCGATGTCGGTGTTCGAGTACCTCCCCAACCTGCTCGCGGCGCTGATGATCCTCGTCGTCGGTGCGATCGCCGCCAGGTTCATGGCCCGGTCGGTGCTCATCGGCGCCGTCAACATGCAGATGCGGTCCGCACGGCTGCTCAGCGTCGGCGTCAAGTGGCTCGTGCTGCTCGTGGCGGTGGCCATGGCCCTCGATCACCTGCGCATCGGCGGGAGTATTCTGCTGCTGGCATTCGGGATTCTCTTCGGCGGCATCGTGTTCGGCGCCGCCCTGGCCGTTGGCCTCGGCGTGCGCGACCTCGTCAGCCGGACGCTCGAGCGGCAACTCGGCGAATCACCGCGTGCTGAAGACAAGGTGGATCACGTCTGAGCACTGCGCCGGCTCCCGTCAGCCAGTGAAGGCCGGTGACTGCCGCGACCTCGAGCGGCGGTGAGGTTGGCCGCCGTCTCCGGGTCGGAGCATGCGGTGACGCGCGAGAAGGACAAAGCGACCGCACCCGGCACCGAGAAATGAGACCCCTCACCGTTCGCGCTGGTTGTTGCACTGCCAGCGAGATTGTTCCATGTACGGCGCGCAATATCTGGGCCGTTGCTTCTGACTGACTCTGCGCCTGATCATTGATCAGCATCACCGTCGGGACTCACCGTGATCCCGTCGAGTGCGCTCATACGCGCGTCGTAGCTCGGGCTAATGCTCGGACGTGTCGTGCCTGGCGCAACAGTCACCCAGGCGCAGGCGGAGCTCGACGCATTGGCGGCGACCTTCGCCGCGAGCCATCCGTCAGCGTACCCGGGGGGCCTGCGCCTCACCGTACGGCCACTCGACGACGTCGTGACACGCGACGTGAAGCCGGCACTGATGGCGCTCGCCGCGGCGGTCGGGTTCGTGCTCCTCATCGCGTGTGTCAACGTCGCCAACCTGCTCCTGGCGCGGGCGAAGACGCGTGACCGTGAGCTGGCGGTCCGCCGCGCGCTCGGCGCCACGCGCCTCCGTCTGATACGCCAGCTCCTGGCCGAGAACCTGATTCTCGCCTTCCTCGGTGGCGCATGCGGCCTGCTGCTCGCGCGCCTCGGTGTCGGCGCGCTGGACTGGCTTCGGCCGGCGCATTTGCCTCGCCAGTCCGAGATTGCCATCGACCCGGTAGTCATTCTCTGGACTGCGGGGGTCACGCTGGCATCGGCACTTGTCTTGGGCCTGGTGCCCGCGTTGGCATTCACGCGCGAGGCGCACGGTCAGACGCTTCGATCCAGCCGAACCGGATCGCTCCAGTTGCGCAGCCGCCGTCTGCAGCGCGGCCTCGTGCTGGCCGAGGTTGCGTTGTCGATCGTTCCACTCGTCGCGGCCGGCCTCATGCTGCGTACGTTCGTCAAGCTTCTCGACGCGCCGCTCGGCTTCGATCCCGCGCACGTCGTCACCGCCAGAGTTTCGCTGAACCTCGGGGAGTTCTCGACGGTCGATCGCCGATCGAGGTTCTATCAGGACGCGATCGCGCGCGTGCGCGATCTGCCCGATGTCGAGGAGGCGAGCGTGGGCGGCCCACCGCCTTTGGCGCCGGTTCAAGGCACCCTGCGCTTCTGGCGAAGCGAGGATCGAGAAGGAACGTCTTCGATCGGCATGCATCGGAGCATCATGCCCGGCGACTTCGGTGTCATGGGAATTCCGCTGCGCGCCGGCCGCGACATTTCAGGCGACGACATCATTCACCGCCGTCGCGTCGCCGTCGTCGACGAGCGGCTGGCGGCGCAGTTGTGGCAAGGAGACGCCATCGGCAAACGGCTGGCGGTTGAGTATTCGAAGCAGCCGCTGGAGGTTGTTGGGGTGGCCGGCCACATCCGGGCGCGCGACCTCCGCGATTCCGCTACCCTGATGATCTACGTGCCGTCTCACGTGTACGAGATCGAGCAGACGCTCGTGGTCAAGACACGCGCGCCGCTCTCAACCATCGCGCCCGCAATCAAACGGGCAGTCGAGGCCCTCGGCCCGGGCCGACCCGTTTTCGACATCCGGCCGATGCAGGACATCGTCGCCGCGTCAATCAACAACACGCGCTTCACGATGCTGGTGCTGTCCGGGTTCGCGATTGCCTCGCTCGTGCTCGCAGGCGTCGGTCTGTACGGCACGCTCGCGTATCTCACGTCCCAGCGCACGCAGGAATTCGGCGTGCGTCTCGCATTGGGCGCCTCGGCGATCGGCATCCTCCGCCTCGTGATCGGCGAAGGCCTTGTACTCACAGCGCTGGGCGCGGCGCTCGGGCTCATGGGCGCCGTTGCAGTGACGCGCACGCTCCGGGGATTGCTGTACGGTGTGACGCCGCTCGATGGCGTCACAATCGCGAGCGTTGTGGCGCTCCTTGGCGCTGTGGCGCTCGTCGCCATTGGCTGGCCGGCCTGGCGCGCGTCCCGCGTCGATCCAACCACGGCCCTGCGTGCGGAGTAGATCTCAGACGCAGACGCCGAGACAGTCCCCGTTACCGCTGGTGCTCGAGCAGATAGGCGATCCAGATGGGCGCGAAGGGCGACGTGCAGCCCTTCGGCACGGGGTAGTCCTTGAGGACCTCGAGCTTGTTGCCGATGGCAATCGCGCGTGTGCGCAACTTGGGGTAGTCGACGCCGATCTTGACCAGGCAGTAGTTCATCGTTTCCTGCGTTCGGAACGGCGCCGCCTTCATTCGCTTCTCGATGGTGTCAAGCAATTCCTCGGGATCGTTCTCCTCGAGATGACCGGCCATGAGCGCCCAGCCCGCGCGGCCCAGGTATTCCTGCTCGGCACGCGACCACTTCTTGCAAAGTTCGCCCTTGAAGGGCAGCGCCTTCACGACGTTCTTGATGAACCAGTCAGTCGTCGTGAAGTAGCTCAAGTCCTTCGCCAGCTTTTCGACTTCAGCCTGCGTGAGCTGCTTGGGGTCCATGATCAGCGTGGCCAGGTTCATCGCGTCGATGTTGCCGGTCGCCCACAGCTCGAGCGCCAGTTCGTGGTCCCGTTTGATTGTCTTGGCGAGGTCGCGCAGGTTGCTGAGTGTGACGCCGAACTGGTTTTCGCCGGCGCCGTGCCTGGCGTTGACGGCGCGCATGCCCGGGTGTTCCCAGCCCTTGAGCTGCTTCATGACTGATTGTGTGTCCATGCGGGTCTCCGAAAGAGGAGCTGATGCGTCCAAACCGATCGACCTCAAGCCTCGAGAAGTGGGCATCGCCCATGCCCACACACGTCACCAGAGGCCACGGATTGTGTAGGTGCGGTGGTTGAACTCGAACGCATCCCCGAGGCGAAAGCCCTTCATCGCTCTGAACAGCGGGGCACGCGTCGAGATGCCGATCATGCGGACCTCCCCATACGCGAATTCTGGCGCCGGCACCGCCACAACCACGAAGCGATCGTCTATCTGAAC
>JBOGIX010000178.1:0-2309 GCA_050744685.1 Vicinamibacterales bacterium
CCTTCCACCGACTGACGGAGACCGCCGGTCATCAACTTCCAGGCAGACGACCGGTCGATTGTCCTCGATCGCGGCGGGCTCCTGGCCGGGAACGCAGAAGGGCAAGGCCGCCTCGCGTTCGATGAACGCGAACGTCGTCGCTTCGGAGAAGCCGCTGGCCACGAACCGTTGATGCAGCTGGCGTTCGCGAACCATGCTCGCGTCCGGCGGCGGCTGCGGCGCGGCCAGCGCGGGAAACGCCGCAGGAATGTGATCGAACCCGACGTGGCGGCCGACTTCCTCGATGAGGTCCGCCTCGCGCGTCACGTCGACCCGAAAGGAGGGGACCGTCGCCAGCCAATGACCGCCCGATTCCCTGACGGTGAAGCCGAGCGGCGCGAGGATGCGCGGCACGTCCGAGGGCGGCACGGCGAGGCCGAGCAGCCGCGCGATGCGATCGGTGCGCAGCGACACCTCCACGCGCGGCTTCGGTGCCGGATAGACGTCGACGATCGGTCCGGCCGGCGTGGCGGCGCCAATCTGCGCGAAGAGCGCCGCGGCACGCGCGATCCCCGACGGCGGCGCCTCGACGTCGCCACCGCGCTCGAACCTGATCGACGCCTCCGTCTTCAAGCCGAGACGTTTGCTCGTTCGCCGCACGGAAGCGGGATAGAAGTAAGCGCTCTCGAGCACCATCCTCGACGTCGCCGGGCCAATCTCCGATTCCGCGCCGCCCATCACGCCTGCCACGGCCGACGCCGATGCCGCATCCGCGATGACGAGCATGTCCTCGTCGAGCGCGCGGTCCACGCCGTCGAGCGTGCGCACCCGCTCACCGGCGCGCGCGCGGCGGATCACCAGCCGCCCCCCGTGGATGCGCGCGAAGTCGAAGGCGTGCATCGGCTGGCCCATCTCGAGCATCACATAGTTGGTGACGTCGACGATGTTGTTGATGGAGCGGACGCCGGCAGCCTCGAGTCGATCGGCCAGCCACGCCGGCGACGGCCCGATCGTGACGTCGAACACCTGCGCGCAGTAGCGCGGACACAGGTCCGGGTCGGCGAGCTCCACGTCCACCGTCGTGGTCCCGGTCGGCTCCGCGGCGCGCGCGGCCGGCGCCTTCAGCGGCCTGTTCCAGATGACCGACGCCTCGCGGGCGATGCCAAGGTGGTTCAGGCAGTCGGGGCGGTTCGCGGTGATCTCGAAATCGATGACGCCATGCGGCGAGGTCTCGACGCCAGCCACCTCGAATCCACGCAACCCGATCGCTGTCGCGACGGCGTCGATGTCCGATGGCACGTCGGCCAGGTCGGCGAGCCAGGCATGCACGATCTTCACGGCCGGAACTGCTCCAGGAAGCGCAGGTCGTTTTCGTAGAAGAGGCGGATGTCTTCCACGCCCCACTTCAGCAGTGCGATGCGCTCGATTCCCATGCCAAACGCGAAGCCGGTGTAGCGGTCGGGATCGTAGCCGACGGCTTCGAACACCGCGGGATGGACCATGCCGCTGCCGAGGACCTCGATCCAGCCGGTGCGCTTGCACATGCCGCATCCGCCTTCGCTCGAAGTCACTGCGCCGAGCTTCGGCGAGACAGGTCCGGTACCGCCCGGTACGCTCGTGCCGGGCTTCGTCGAGATGAAGCCCGAGCCGCCGCACGCCATGCAGCTGATGTCGAGCTCGGCGCTCGGCTCCGTGTAGGGAAAAAAGCTCGGGCGCAGGCGTACCTTGCGATCCGCGCCGAACAGCTCCTGCGCGAACGCCGACAGCGTGCCCTTCAGATCCGCGAGCGAGACGTTCTCGCCGACGACGAGCCCTTCGACCTGCGTGAACATGGGCGTGTGAGTGAGGTCGAACTGGTCGCGCCGGTAGACGCGGCCGGGTGCGATCAGCCGCACCGGAGGCCGATGCGTCTCCATGTGCCGGATCTGCAGGCCCGAGGTGTGCGTGCGCAGCAGCGTGGCCGCGGTGCCGACGAGCGATCGGACCGGCGACGTCAGATACAGTGTGTCCTGCATGTCGCGGGCGGGATGCTCCGGCGGCATGTTGAGCGCTTCGAAGTTGTGGTAGTCGTCCTCGAGCTCCGGCCCTTCGATGACGAGGAAGCCGAAGCGGGTGAAGATGGCCTCGATGCGGTCGCGCAGCAGGCTGAGCGGGTGGCGGTGGCCGATCGCGGGCAGGCGCCCGGGCAGCGAGACGTCCACCGAGCCTTTCGGCGCACGCCCTTCGGCCGCCGCTTCGAGCCGCGCGTCGAGCGCGGTCTCGATGTCGGCCTTGAGTGTGTTGGCGAGCTGACCGAGCCGGGGGCGCTCGTCGGCCGGGGCCGAGCCGAG
>JBOGIX010000179.1:0-8099 GCA_050744685.1 Vicinamibacterales bacterium
ATTACGGACCGAATGAGATCATTGTCCTTGCGGGCGGCCCATTTTGCGGCCATGGGGCTTTCTTGTCCTCGCGGGCGGCCCATTTGCGGCCAGGGGGCCATCTTGCGGCGTCACGGGGCTTTCTTTGTCCTCGCGGGCGGCCTATTTGCGGCCAGCGGGCCATCTTGCGGCGGCACCGGCTATCTTGCAGCCACGGGGCCATCTCTTCTTGTCCTCGCGGGCGGCCCATTTGCGGCCAGGGGGCCATCTTGCGGCGTCACGCGGACCTCGATCGAAAAAAGAGAACTCGTTCGTTCAACGACGCGACAAGCCATCGACGATGGTCTCGGTGAGCTGCCAGATCAGCGTCTCCCCGGCGTTGTCTGGCGAGTAGTCGGTCCTCGGCATCTCGTCGACGGTCACCGCCATCGCAATCGAATCGGCACCGGTGTAGACGATGCCGACATCGCTGCGGAGGGCGTCCAGGGAGCCGCTCTTGCTCGCGACCCTCCACTCGGACGGCGCATGACGGCCGATAGAGGTCTTGATCTGCTGCTGCTCCAGGATCTGGAGGACATCCTTCGAAGCCTGAGCGCTGACGATCTTTCCCTGATGCAGCAGATCCAACAACTTGACCATGTCGCGCGGTGTCGAGACGCCCAGGCCGAAACGCTTGTTCTCCTCGACCAACCCCGCCTTGCTCCAGCCGGGTGCGGTCTTGCCGCCCGCGACCTTGCGGTTCACCCGCGTCTGCGACAGACCGATGCTGTCGAGGTACGCGTTCACCGCATCCGCGCCAATCCGGTCGAGGATCAGGTTCGTCGCCGTGTTGTCGCTCACCACAATCATGAGGATGGCGAGATTCCTGATGCCGACCTCGGTGCCGTCCGCCAGGCTGCGAAGCACGCCCGAGCCCGACACCTTGTCCTCGGCCCGGACGACGAGCCGTTCATCCCATTCGACTTTGCCGGCGGCGACGAGCGACTCCAGCGCACAGAGGATGGGCAGTTTGATCGTGCTGGCGGTCCGCACCCTGGCGTCGGCGTCCATCGCGAACTCCTGGCCGGTATCCAGGTTCCTGGCATAGAGGACGACCGTACCCTCGAATCCCTTCGTGAGGGTGGCCACGCGACCCGCCAGGTTGTTGAGGGCGAGGCCGGAGGGCGCGAGAAACAGGACAAGAGCGGGCAGGGAAAACAGTCGAGCCATGCCGTATCTTGTCCCCGGAGATGCACACCCGGCAAGGAGGAACACGCGTCCTTGCGGCTCCTGCCTTCGGAATGCCCTGGCCCGCCCGTGAAGCCGTGAATGTGTGGACGGGCGCAGCCTGACCCACGACCGCTTGCATCGCGACTCACGCGACCCAGACGGTCTTGGTATTCGTGAATTCGCGGATGCCGTGGATGCCAAGCTCGCGGCCGTACCCGGAGCTCTTCACGCCGCCGAACGCCAGGCGTGGATCGGAGGCGACCATTGCGTTCACGAATACCTGGCCCGCCTCGGCCGCTTCGACGAAGCGGTCGCGTTCGGTCGCGTCGCCGGTCCAGACGCTGGCGCCGAGGCCGTACGGCGTGTCGTTTGCGCGGGCGATCGCTTCCTCGAGGTCGCGCACACGGAAGACCGTCGCTACGGGACCGAACAGCTCCTCCCGGTAAGCCCGCGCGTCGTGGGGAACGTCCACGAGAACAGTAGGCGCGTAGAAGTAGCCGGGGCGGCTGAGGCGCGCCCCGCCGATGAGGACGCGCGCCCCGCATGCCACGGCATCGTCTACCTGCGCCGCCAGTGTGTCCACGAGATCGGCCCGCGCCAAAGGTCCGACTTCGGTCGACTCGTCCGTCGGGTCGCCAACCTTCAGGCCCGCCATCGCCCGCACGAACCTGTCGAGGAACTCGTCCGCGATCCCGTCAGCGACGATGAAGCGCTTGGCGGCGATGCAGGACTGGCCGGCGTTCAGTGTCCGCGACTTGACGGCCACATCCACGGCGCGCGGCAGGTCCGCTGAAGGCATGACGATAAAAGGATCGCTCCCGCCCAGCTCGAGCACGCTCTTCTTCAGGGCGCGACCGGCGCGGCTCGCCACGGCGCGGCCTGCCCGGTCGCTGCCGGTCAGCGTCACAGCCGCGACGCGCTCGTCGTCGAGAATCGCCGGCACACGATCGACCTCGATGAGGAGAGTCTGGAAGACGCCGTGCGGGAGACCGGCATCGCGCAGGAGTGCTTCGATAGCGAGCGCGCACTGCGGCACGTTCGGCGCGTGCTTGAGCAGCGCCACGTTACCGGCCATCAGCGCGGGAGCGGCGAAGCGAAACACCTGCCAGAATGGAAAATTCCAGGGCATGATGGCGAGCACCGCGCCGACCGGCTCGTAGCGGATGTAGCTGCGGGCGGCTTCGGTCACGACCTCGTCGTCGCCGAGAAACTCCGCTGCGCGATCCGCGTAGAAACGGCACGCTCGCGCCGACTTCAGGACCTCGTCTCTCGCGGCGCGCGGGAGCTTGCCCATCTCGCGCGTCATCAACCGTGCGAGTCGCTCCGAATCCGCTTCGAGCAGGTCGGCGACGCGGTGGAGAAGACGAGCGCGCGCGGCAATTGGCGTCCCGCGCCATGATGGAAAGTCCGCCGCCGCCCGCGCGAGTCGCGCCTCGACGTCGGCGGCGTCGTGCACGTCGAAGGATGCTTCGACTTCGCCGGACGCCGGGTTCCTGCTTTCAATGGCCATAGACTCCTTCGAACCGCCGCTCTCTGCCCGAACGACCGCATTCATGGTCCGGGCTGAAAGCTGACGGGCTGAGAGCGACCCGACATTCCTCTCGACTCGAGTGAATTCGAATCAGTCTTCCCGCAACGCGGCGCTCGGCTGGACGCGTATCGCACGGCGGGCGGGGATGTAACACGCGATGAACGCGACGAGCGACACGAGCATCACGGCACCGATGAGCGTGACTGGATCATGCGGCGACACGTTCCATAGTTGCGTCGTGAGCAGCCGATTGGTCGCAACGCTCGAAAGCAAGCCGACCGCGATCCCCGCTGCCAGCAACTGCGCACCGACACGCAGGACGCTGCGATATATGTGGGCACCGCTCGCGCCGAGTGCGATACGAACGGCGATTTCCTTCCGCCGCCGCGACACGGTATAGGCCATCACGCTGAACACGCCGATCGCCACCAGCGCCGTCCCCGAGGCGGCGAAGAGGCCCAGCACAATGAGGCTGAACCGTGGTTGCGCGTAGTACGAGCGTTCGAGCGTGTCGGACAGCGTGCGCGGCTGAACCGCGGCGACGCTTCGATCGATGAGCGTCAGCTCCCGGCGGATCGGGCCGATCGCACTGGCGGGGTCGGTGCGGCTCGCGACCAGCAGCAGTGGATATCCCGGACCGATTCCCGACCAGGGTAAGTACACGTGTGGTTGGACCGGCTCGTGGAGACCCTGATTTCGCACGTCGCCCACGACTCCGAGTATCTCGAACACGCCGTGCCGGCTTGCGTCCGCTTCGCCGGTGAGCGGCGCCAGCGCCAGCTGGCGCCCGACAGGATCCCGGAGCGCGGGGAACAGGCGCACGAACGCCTGATTGACGATCGCGTATCTCGGTGGTTCGCCCGGCTTCGAATCAGGGAACGCGCGTCCACGTACGATTGAAACGCCGAGAGTCTGGAAATAATCGCTGGTGACCAGCTGAACGCCAGCGTTCGGGCGTCCCGTATTCGGCGTGCCGATCAGGTCGACGGTGACGTCGACACCGGCATCGAAGGGTGGCAGGGCCGTCGTCGCCGCCACGGCCTGCACGCCTTGCAGCGCTCCCAACCGCTCCAGACACTCCCGGAAAAAGCGCTGCTTCTCGATCGCCGTCGTATACCGTCCGGGCGGAAATGTCAGAGGGACCATGAGCACCCGCTCCGGCGCGAAGCCGAGATCCACGCGCATCACGGAGATGAAGCTCCGCATGAGCAGCCCGGCGCCGAGAACCAGCACGAGAGCGAGAGCAATCTCGGCGACAACCAGCACGCTTCGCAGGCGGCCGCGCCCGCCCGCGACCCTGCCGGCGTTCCGCAAACCGCCTTCGACGAGATTCCGCCGCGCCGTGTAGAGCGCCGGCATCAGGCCGAAGGCGACGGCCGAGAGGCAAGACGCCAGCAGGCTGAACGCAAGCACCGGACCGTTCAACCTGATGTCCACTTCGCCGGGAAGCGGACTCTGGGGCAGACGCGCGACGAGCGCGTCGATGCCGGCAGAGGCAAGGAGGCAGCCGAGGGCTGCGCCGCCGGCGGCCAGCAACACGCTTTCGACCATCAACTGGCGGACAATGCGGACGCGTCCTGCGCCGAGCGCCATCCGGACCATCACTTCGCGTTCCCGCGTCGTCCCGCGCGCCAGCAGCATGTTGGCCACGTTGCAGCAGGCGATCAGCAGCAGCAGCCCTACGGCGGCGAGCGTGGTGTACAGGATCCCGCTGAACGGTCCCACGGTGTAGGCGATGACGTTGACCACGCGCACTCGCCGCCGCTCGGGATAGTCCTTCGGATACTCGCGTGCGCGACGTTCGACGATCGCGTTCAGTTGCGTCTCCGCCTGTGCAAGGCTGACGTCGCGCTTCAATCGCGCCTGGAAGTTTCGAACGGGTGGCCCGGCAGGCACGGCGCCAGGATCGACGGAGCTCGGGAGCCATAGATCGGCGCCGTGCCAGGTGAATCGCTGCGGCATGACGCCCACGATCGTCCGGGGCTGATCGTTCAGCAGCACGGTTGTGCCAATCACGCCGGGATTGCCGCCGAAATACGTCATCCAGGCCCGGTATCGCAGCACGGCGACGGCCGGCGCCCCGGGCTGGCCGTCGCGGGCATCGATCGCCCGGCCGAGCAGCGGTGAGAGGGCCATGAACTCGAAGAAGTTCGGCGTCACCCATACGGCGCGGAGGAGCTCGACCGCGTCAGGCGTCTGGTACCGCATCCCTTGCCCGAGGGTGCCGATGACGTCCTCGAACACGTGGCTCTGGTCGCGGAGATCGACGAGCTCCTGGAACGAGAACGTCCCGCGCACGCGGCCCGACTGCGTATCTTCCACGAAGACGTTGACGAGCCGATCCGCATCGCGATACGGCAGCGGATCCACGACCACGTTGTGCACCACGCTGTAGATGATCGTGACGGCGCCGATGCCCAGCGCGAGTGTGGCCACGGCTGCCAGCGTGAATCCGGGGGCACGCAGGAGCGTGCGGACGGCGTACCGCACGTCGCGCGCCACATCGTCCAGGAACAGCAGACGGCGGTGTTTCGTCATGCAGCGAGCTCGGCCTCTGCGCCCGGATTATGCCACGCTCCGGAATTCAGTGCGCCATGGCCGCCATCAGCAGGACCAAGCCGTAGATTGCGGTGGGCGCCGGGGAGATCGTACGGAGTCGGGCCCGGTATCAGTGCCGCTTGGTGATGCCCGGGCGGAGATGCTACGCGACAGTCCGGCGACGAGGACGTGCTGGCCGCTCGCGGCGATCGTCAGGCCGTGATGTGACGACCGCGAGCGTCTGCAACGCCGCTGAAACTGAAAGCCGGCGACTGCTGCCGCAGCTCCGCGAGGCGTGCCAGCGTGAAGGCGGCGATGGCCATGACGACATCACGCACGGCGACGTCGTAGAAGCCAGCGAGCACGAGATTCACCGCAACCCCCAGCAGCCAGGCGCTTGCCACGTACGCGCCGAGGCGGGTCCATCCCGTGAGAATCGCAAGGCCGACTGCCAACTCGATCACCCCGACGATGCCCATGAACGTGTCTGTCGAAAATGGAAGGAGCTCGGCGACGAGGGGACTCACGTATGCCCCCCAGTCGGCGAGCAGGTTGAAGAACTTGTCGAGTCCGGCGAGGGTAGCGGTCAGCCCGACGCCGAAGCGCAGCGCAATCCACGGCGTGTCCAGTCGATTATCCATTGAGGTTGCCTCCTACCTTATGGAGACGCCGCTGTCCAAAAGGTGACAGCCAAGAGTCGTCGAACGCCATTACCGGCAGGACACGAAAGCCAGTATTCGTGCTCCGGCGTCTCTAGACGTACGCTAACCGGGAGCCGTGACTTCAAACGGCTGGACCAAGTTCGTGAACCTGTTTTTTCAGGAGATCGACATGAGACGCGCAGCTCTCGTGATTGCGCTGGCCGCCGCCGGCCTGTTCTGGACTGGCGCACGAGCCCAACAGGAAGTCCGTTCGACGCCGGGCCCCGGCAGCGGCACGATGACCGTGCGAGGGACCGTTGACGTCGGAAACCTGCCCGACATGTCAGTCGCCCAGCGCGGCGCGTGGCGCGTCGGCGTGACGGACATGCCGCCAGTGGCCGTGTCCGGGCCGTCGTTCGTGCGCAAGGGCGGGCGTTACACGATCACGTGGACGGGTGCCGAGCGGGAGATGGTGACCGTGCTGGATCCAGGGCAGGGCGGCTGGGTGCGCGTGGAATCGACCGGCGCCAGGGGACGGTGGGTCAACGTCGCAGCCGCGCGCGAGATTCAGGAGAGGCCATGACCCGCGTGTACGATACCGAACAATCTTCTCAGGCACCCGATGACGCGGCCCCACGACGGATGGTGACGCGCACGAATGGGACTTCCCTTGACGCTCGAAAGGAGGTCTGCTAGCCTTCCTTCGCTCGTCGAAAGGAGCGCACGCGTTGGCGAAGGACAAAAGCGAAGTGCTGCAGGGGACCCTCGACATGCTGGTCCTCAGGGCGTTGCAGCTCGAGCCGATGCACGGCTGGGGCATCACCGAACGCATCGAGCAGTGGTCGGAAAGCGTGTTGCAGCTCGGACAAGGGACCCTGTATCCGGCGCTGTACCGGCTCGAACGGCAGGGGCTCATCCGGTCGGAATGGCGTGTGACCGCCAACAACCGCCGGGCGCGGTACTACTCGCTCACACCACAAGGGCGGCGGCACCTCAACGAGGCACTCCTCGAGTGGCGCCGCATGTCTCGAGCGATCAACCTCGTGCTCGAGGCCACGCTGGGATAGCGGAGGCGGATGATGCGTCCCTTGATCGAGGGCTGGCGCCGTGTTCGGTCGCTCCGCCGTCGCCACGAGCTCGAGACCGGTCTCGACGAAGAGATCCGCTTCCACATCGATCACCAGACCGAGAAGAACCTGCGAGCCGGCATGGCGGCCGATGAGGCCCGCCGTCAGGCGCTGCTCAAGTTTGGCGGCGTGGACCGCGTCAAAGAGAGCACGCGCGACCAGTTCCGCGCCGGGTCCATTGAAGACTTCGTTCGCGATGTCCGCTACGGAGGGCGCGCACTGCTGCGCGCTCCAGGCTTCACGATAGTCGCCACGCTGACGCTGGCGCTGGGCATCGGCGCCACGACGGCCATGTTCAGCGTCGTGAACGGGATCCTGCTCCGTCCGCTGCCGTACCCGGAACAGGACCGTCTCATCGAGCTCGTGCACGAGGCGCCCGGCGTGGGTATTTCCCGGATTCTCGCTTCGCCGGCCGTATATTTTGGCTATCGGGATCACAGCCGCACCTTCGAAGCCGTCGGGCTGTGGGACTGGGACGCCTCGCCCGTCACCGTGACGAGTGGTGGCGAACCCGAATCGGTCCGCAGCGTCGAGGTCACACACGAAGTGCTCGGGATCCTCGGCGCCACGCCGGTGCTTGGCCGCAGCTTCAGGCCGAGCGACGACGCCCCGGGCGCCGCGCCGACAGTGGTCATTTCGCGTGCATATTGGCAGCGCCGTTTCGGCGGCGCCCATCCGATCGGGCGGACGCTCGTCGTGGACGGCGTCGCGCGCGAGGTGGTTGGCGTCCTCCCTGAGTGGTTCCGATTCTTCGATTATCCAGCCGACATCTTTTACCCGATGCGGCTGGTCCGCTCGGAAGCCGGCTTTCCGCAGGGCGATGGGCGAGGCCTTGCGCGCCTCAAACCAGACATCACGCTCGAGCAGGCGAACGCCGACGCCAGGCGCATGATTCCGCTGATCAACGCCGAGTTCGGCCGCGCAGGGCCGGCGTTCGATCGGATGCGATTCGGCCCGAACCTGCGGCCGCTCAAGGAGATGGTGGTCGGCAGCCTCGGCGACACGTTATGGCTCCTGATGGGCACGATCGGGCTTCTGCTGCTCATCGCGTGCGCGAACGTCGCGAACCTGGTG
>JBOGIX010000180.1:0-6346 GCA_050744685.1 Vicinamibacterales bacterium
GGCGCGCGGTGCCGACGAGCTGCGCGTCGGCCGGCTGTCGGCGGTTCAGAGCAACACGTCGCTCGTCTACGGCGACCGCCTGATCCTGAAGCTCTTTCGCCGCCTGCAGCCCGGCATCAATCCGGACTACGAAATCGGTCGCCAGCTCACCGAAGAGATCCACTTCCCGCGCGTGCCGGCCGTCGCCGGCGCCATCGAGTACCGCGTCGTCGCCGAACAGCCGTCGACGATAGCGATGATGCAGCAGCTCGTCGAGAGCCAGGCAGACGGCTGGAGCCATGCGACCGACGAAGTCGGGCGCTTCTTCGAGAACGTCGAGGGGCGGCCCGCACCGGCCGTGCCGCAGCCGTCGACCTTCGCAGAGTTGACGGACATGACGCCCGCCGCCGGCGTCCGCGACATCGTGAGCGGCTACTACGGCGTGGCGGAGACACTCGGACGCCGCACCGCGGAGGTCCACCTGGCGCTCGCATCCGACTCGAGCAACCCGGCGTTCGCGCCCGAGCCGCTGTCGAAAGACGACCTCGCCACCGTCTCGCGCGATGCCGCGGCACAGGCGCGCGCGGCGTTCGATGCGTTGCGCGCGTTGACCAGCGCCGACGCGCAGGCCGGCACGTCGAAGGTCCCCGTCGACGTCGCGGCACGCATCCAGTCGCTGCTGGCGCAGGAAACGCCGCTGCTCCAGCGGATCAAGTCCGTCGCGGCGCTAGATCTCTCCGCGTCGAAGATTCGCGTGCACGGCGATTACCACCTCGGCCAGGTGCTCTGGGCCGAAGGGGACTTCTACATCCTCGATTTCGAAGGGGAACCGGCGCGCCCGATCGCGCAACGCCGGCACAAGCAGTCGCCGCTCAAGGACGTGGCGGGCATGCTGCGATCGTTCAGCTACGCCGCGTACGCGGGACTCTTCGCGCATGTGGCGACGCGGCCCGGACAGTTCGAGCAGCTCGAGCCCTGGGCCAGGAACTGGCAGGCCTGGGCGAGCGCCGCCTTCCTGCGTGGATATTTCGCCGCCGCTGGCATGGCGATGTTCATTCCTTCCGCACCGTCGCAGCGCGAGGCGCTGCTCGAGCTCTTCCTGCTCGACAAGGCGCTCTACGAGCTGAATTACGAGCTCAACAACCGCCCCGACTGGTTGCGGATTCCACTCGAGGGGATTCTCGATATCCTTGGAGTTCGCCTGCCGGATTACCCTGGTACGTCCACGTGATGCCCCATCCACACAAAGCCGCCGCAATCGATTGCCGGCCTGCTCGTGAGCTCAGGCGCTTCGGCGCCGTGCTCGAGGGGGCCGGTGCGTGGTTCAGAGTGCCGGCGCCGCGGACGCGCGATCTGCAGCTGCGGCTGTTGAACGGCGCGGCGGCCGGCATCCATCGGCCGCTCCGCAACGACGCGGGAGTCCAGGAGTTCTTCGTGCCCGGCGCCGGAGCGGGCGATCGCTACGTGTTCACGCTGGACGGATCGGACCCGCGCCCGGATCCGGCGTCCCGCTTCCAGCCGGAGGGCGTGCACGGTCCGTCGCAGATCGTCGATCCCGACGCGTATCGCTGGATGCACGTCGAATGGGCGGGGCGCGATCCGCGCGACCTCGCCATCTACGAGCTGCACGTCGGCACCTTTGCCGGCGAGGGCACGTTCCGCTCGGTGCGCGAGCGGCTGCCCGAGCTGCGCGATCTCGGCGTGACGGCGATCGAGCTGATGCCGCTGGCGGATTTTCCCGGCAGCCGCAACTGGGGATACGACGGCGCGTGCCTTTTCGCCCCGGCACGGGCGTACGGCGCGCCGGACGATCTCCGCGCGCTCGTCGATGCCGCGCACGGGTGCGGCCTGAGCGTCATCCTCGACGTTGTCTACAATCATCTCGGGCCTGAAGGCTCGTATCTGCACCAGTTCTATCCCGACTACATCACGACCACGCACACCACGCCCTGGGGTGGCGCGGTGAACCTGGACGCCCCGGGCTCCGAGCTCGTGCGCGCCTTCATCGTCGACAACGCCGTGCACTGGATCCGCGAGTACCGGCTCGACGGCCTGCGCCTCGATGCCACGCACGCGCTGATCGACACGAGCGCCACCCACCTCGTCGCCGAGCTGGTCGATGCGGTCCGGGCCGCGGCCCGGTGGCCCGTCGTGATTTTTGGGGAGGATCATCGCAACCTGGCCACGCTCGTCGAGCCGAGGGAACGCGGCGGCTGGGGCCTCGACGGTGTCTGGGCCGACGACTTCCATCACGTCGTGCGGCGCCGCATCGCCGGCGACTACGAGGGCTATTACGAGGACTACGAAGGGTCCTGCGAGGAGCTCGCCGCGACGATTCGCGAGGGCTGGCTGTTCACCGGTCAGCATTCGCGCCACCTGCACTCCCCGCGTGGTACCGACGCGTCGCGCGTCGCGATGCGGAAGTTCGTCGTGTGCCTGCAGAACCATGATCAGATCGGGAATCGCGCGAGGGGCGACCGGCTCCACCACCAGGTCGATCACGCCACCTGGCGCGCCGCCAGCGTCGTGCTCCTGACTTCACCGATGACGCCGCTGCTGTTCATGGGACAGGAATGGGCGGCCAGCACGCCATTTCAGTTCTTCACCGATCTCGAGCCCGAGCTCGGCAGGCTCGTCACTGCGGGGCGGCGCCGCGAGTTCGGGTGCTTCACGGAGTTTGCGGACCCCGAGGCGCGCGAGTGCATCCCCGATCCCCAGGCGGTGTCCACCTTCGACGCGAGCCGGCTGAAGTGGGAAGAGCGCGGCCAGGGCGTGCACGCCGCGACGCTGGCGCTCTACACGGACCTGCTGCGGCTGCGGCGCACGCACGAGGCGCTGGCAAATTCCTCTGCCCTTGCCGGTGATGCCGAGGCCCTCGACACGCACACGTTGATCGTGCGGCGCCGCGACGGCGGGGAGCGGTTCTGGATCGTGGCCTCTTTCTCGCCTGAACCGGTGCCCATCCATCTGACGATCGAAGAGACCCCTCGCGTGATCCTGACGACAGAGGACGATCCCTACACGATCGACCCCCGGCCACCGGAGATTGAGATTCGGCCCGGACGAGCATCGCTGCGTTTTCATCGACCGGGCGCGCTGATTCTGACGTTTGCATGACACATCACGAACGGCCGCGCTACGTGCCGGTCAGCACGTATCGCCTGCAGATTCACGGTGCGTTCCCGCTCGGCGCGGCACGCGAGGTCACAGCCTACCTCGCACGGCTCGGGATATCGGCGGTCTACACCTCCCCCTACTTCACGGCCTCTCCCGGCAGCACGCACGGCTACGATGTCTGCAATCACAACGAGATCAATCCCGAGGTCGGCGGCGCGTCCGCCTATGCGACGTTCACCGCGGCGGTGAAGGCGAACGGCATGGGCCACGTGGTGGACTTCGTGCCCAACCACATGGGCATCGGCACCGGCGCCAACGCGTGGTGGAACGACCTGCTCGAGAACGGCCCGAGCTCGCCGGCCGCGAAGTTCTTCGACGTCGACTGGACGCCGGTCAAGACCGAGCTGCACGCCAAGCTCCTGCTGCCGATCCTTGGCGACCAGTACGGCCACGTGCTCGAGCGCGGAGAGCTGCAGCTCGTGTTCCGCGAGGGCACGCTCAGCCTGACGTACTTCGAGCACGAGCTGCCCATCAATCCGCGGCAGATGCCGCGCGTCTTCCGTCTTGCCGTCGACCGCGCGACCGCGACGCTCGGCGCCGACGATGTGCGGCTGCTCGAGTTCCTGAGCATCATCACATCACTCGAGAACCTGCCGCCCTACACCGAGGACGATCCGGCGCGGATCGCCGTGCGCCAGCGCGAGAAGGAAGTGGCCAAGGGTCGCCTGGCGCGCCTCGTCAGCGAGTCCCCGCCGGTGCGCGAGGCGATTGACGAGGCGGTGCGGCAGTTCAACGGCGAGCCCGGACGTCCCGAGTCGTTCGACGCGCTGCACGAGATGCTGGAATCGCAGCCCTATCGCCTCTCGTACTGGCGAACCGCGTCGCACGAGATCAACTACCGCCGGTTCTTCGACATCAACACCCTCGCCGGACTGCGCGTCGAGGATCCCGAGGTCTTCGCCGAGACGCACAAGCTGCTCGGGCAGCTGCTCGCGGACGACAGCGTGCAGGCCGTGCGCATCGATCATCCCGACGGCCTGTTCGACCCGGCCTCGTACTTCTCGGCGCTGCAGGACCTGGCGGCGCGCGCGTGGAACGCCGGCCGGCAGGCGGAGCACGACGGCCGTCCCGATCGGCCGCTCTACGTCGTCGCGGAAAAGATTCTCTCGGTGCGCGAGCAGCTGCCGCCGCGCTGGGCGGTGCACGGCACCACCGGCTACAACTACCTCAACGACCTGAACGGCCTCTTCATCGATCAGGGCCGCAGCCGGCTGGTGCGCCGCGCCTACGCGAAGCTCACCGGCCGCACCGAGCCGTTCGACGACGTGCTCTACTGGAGCAAGCGGATCATCATCGAGACGGCGATGGCCAGCGAGCTCACGGTGCTGACGCACATGCTCGATCGCATCGCCCAGAGCAGCAGGAAGTCGCGCGACTTCACGCGCGACAGCCTCCGCGACGTCATCACCGAGGTCGCCGCCTGTTTTCCCGTCTACCGCACTTACGTCGACGGAAGCGGCTGGACGCCCGAGGACCGCGTGGTCGTCGAGCGGGCGATCGCGCGCGCGCGCCGCCGCAATCCGGCGATGGAGTCGTCGCTGTTCGACTTCTTCCGCGAGGTGATGCTGCCGCGCGACGTCGAGCCGGATCCGCTGCCGAACGATCGGCGGGGCGGCTACCCCCCCGCGACGCTGGAGGAGGCGCACGCGCGGCTGCTGTTCGCGATGAAGCTGCAGCAATACACCGGGCCCGTCCAGGCCAAGGGGCTCGAAGACACGGCGTTCTACCGCCACAACATGCTGCTGTCGGTGAACGAGGTCGGGGGTGATCCCTCGCGGTTCGGACGCTCGGTGCCGGAGTTCCACGACGCGAACGTCAGGCGCCTCAGGGACTGGCCGTTCGAGATGCTGGCCACCGCCACGCACGACACGAAGCTTGGCGAAGACGTCCGCGCGCGGATCAACGCCATTTCGGAGCTGCCCGCGGAGTGGAGCCGGGAGGTGTCGCGGTGGATGCGGGTCAACCGGAACCTGCGCACGGTGATCGACGGCGAGCCCGCGCCCGATCGCAACGACGAGTACAGGTTCTATCAGGCGCTCGTGGGCATCTGGCCGCTCGGCGACGACGTGCACCACGCGCCGCCCGGCCTGGTGGAACGGCTCCAGGGTTACATGCTGAAGGCCGTCCGCGAGGCGAAGATGCACACGAGCTGGCTCACCGCGAATCAGCCGTACGAAGAGGCGCTCGCTCGTTTCGTGGAGAAGGTGCTGACCGGCGCCGCTGGCGCGAAGTTCATCCAGCTGATGGTGCCGCTCCAGCGAAGGCTGGCGACGCTCGGCATGCTGAACTCGCTGTCGCAGGTCGTCCTCAAGCTCGGATCCCCGGGCGTGCCCGACTTCTATCAGGGCACCGATCTCTGGGACCTGAGCCTGGTGGATCCCGACAATCGCCGCGCCATCGATTTCGAGCGACGGTCGTCCCTGCTCACCGAGCTCGAGCCGCTGCTCACGCAGGCGCACGAGGAGCGGCTCCCCGCGCTCCGCGATCTGGTCGGCCACTGGCGCGATGGCCGTATCAAGCTGGTCACGACCGTCGCCGGGTTGCAGATGCGGAGGTCCGATCCCGAGCTGTTCCTTTCCGGCGGCTACCTGCCGATCGATACGGAGCTGAGCGTCCCGGCCGGCGCCGTCGCGTTCGCGCGCGTGCGCGGCGAGTCGGCGGCGGTCTTCGTCGGTCCGCGGTTGTGCGCACCGCTCGTCGAGGCCGACCTCGCCCCTCCACTCGGTGGCGATCGCTGGAAGACGTCGCGAATCCTGCTGCCGCCCGAGCTCACCGGCCGCGCCTTCCGCCACGAGATCACCGGCGCCGAGATCCGCCCGGCCACGACCGCAGGACAGTCGTGGATCTTTCTCGGTCAGATCTTCGAGCACGTGCCTGTGGGCATCCTGCGCGCCATCTGAAATCCCGCGTTCCTCGATGAAAGATTACAGGGGCAACAGAGCAAGGGAGCTGAGGGGAGTCTTGTTGGCTGCCCGTGTGTTCAGCACGTTCTGCGTATCCGGACGAGACCAGCCATCTCCCCTGGGCTCCCGTGCTCCGCTGCTCCTGTAGACCTGGGCCCTTGGGACTTGACGCGAGCGCTGGATAAGATTTCCAACGTGCCCCGGACGATCGTCGTTCCCGCAAAAGGCGCCGCCACGCTGACGGTGGACGGCCGTGAAGTCAAGCTCACCAACCTCGACAAGCCGTT
>JBOGIX010000181.1:0-5725 GCA_050744685.1 Vicinamibacterales bacterium
GGGGCGCGCCTGTGGCGCGCCCAGGCGACTTCCGGCTGCCAGCCTCCAGCTGCCAGCTCGGGGGCAGGGTTTCAGGTTTACAGATACAACGAACAGCGGTTTCGCATTCGCTCTGGAGGATAGACAGGAATGACTTTTTCACGACTCAACGCAGCAGCCGTGGCGATCGCCGCGGCAATCGTGCTGGCGCAGACGCGCCCGGTGGATACCCAGGGCACGTCCCGCACGCCGGTGAACGTGCCCGGGATCGACAAACCCGTCGTCGTCGTCAGCGGTACGATCACCGGGCCCGAGACCTGGAGCAACAGCAACTACTGGGTGCTGCGCGGCGCGGTCTTCGTCGACGACGGTGCGGAGCTGAACATCCAGGCTGGCACGACGGTGATCGGAGAGTCGGGCAGCGTAGGGACGCTGATCGTCCGCCGAGGGGGCCGCCTCAATGCGATCGGCACGGCGGCGCAGCCGATTGTGTTCACGTCGGATCAGCCCGTGGGCCAGCGCGCGCGTGGTGACTGGGGCGGCATCATCCTGAACGGGCGGGCGCCGGTCAACCTCGAAGGGGGTGAAGGGGAAGGGGAGGCGGATACCGGCATCTACGGCGGCGACGATCCCAACGATAACAGCGGCTCGCTCGTCTACGTGCGCGTCGAGTTTGCGGGCACGGAGTTCAGCCCGGACAACGAGCTGAACGGGATCGCGTTCCAGGGGGTTGGTCGCGGCGGACGATACGACTTCCTCCAGGTGCACATGAACAAGGACGATGGCTTCGAGTGGTTCGGGGGGACCGCGGATATCAAGCACGCCCTTGCCAGCAACGCCGGCGACGACAGCTTCGACTGGACGTTCGGATGGCGCGGGCGGGCGCAGTTCCTCGCCGTCAGCCAGCGCGGCGACGACGCCGACGCGGGCATCGAGGCCGACAACAACGAGTTCAACAACGAGCTGCTGCCGCGCGCCGCACCCACGATCTACAACGTGACCTTCTGCGGCGATCCCGATCGCAACGAAGGGGCGGAAAGCACGCGCGGGTGGCTGCTGCGGCGAGGCACCGCCGGCGAGCTGCGCAACTTCATCATCCAGGGCTTCAAGAACGTCGGCCTCGAGGTGAACGGCAGCTCCTCGCTTCGCGAGGCGGCGCAGGGGAACCTGCGTGTCAGCCACGGCGTCATCTTCAACACCGGCGCCGGCGGGACGGGCTATGGTGCGTCGACGACGACGCCGCTGTTCAACTCGACGTTCCCGAACATCCGCCTCGGGGAGAATCCTGGCATCGGCAATTGCCACAATCACGAGGCGCCCGATTTCCGGCCAGTGGGAATCGCGACGCTCGCCGGTGGCCAGCTGGCGCCTGCGGTGCCGCCAAACGACGGGTTCTTCGAAGCGACGACCTACATCGGCGCATTCAGCCCCGATCCCGCGCTCGACTGGGCGGCCGGATGGACCGCGTTTCCACAGCGCTGATGACCGGGAGGACGAGGCGCGTGTTCTCGATGCCGCGGGGCCTGCCGGCCCTGCGGCTCGTTCTCGTGGTAGCGCTCTGCGCCGCCGCGTGCGCAGGCCGCAGGCAGCAGGACGCGGCGCTGGAACATTCGTTCGAGTCCCTCGACGCGCTCGCCACCAGCGTGCTGGATGCTGTCGCGAGCCGCGACCGCGACCGGCTCGAGCAGCTGGCCCTGTCCGAACACGAGTTCAGGACCATCGTCTGGCCCGCCCTTCCCGCGGCCCGTCCGGAGCGCAATCTCACCTGGGACTATGTCTGGAGCGACCTGCGGCAGAAGAGCCGTGCGAGCGTGATGGCGCTCTTGTTTCGACACGGCGGCCGCCGCTATACGCTGCTCGGCGTCAAGCACCTCGGAAAGACGACGCAGTACGCGGACTTCGAGGTGCAACGGGCCACCGAGCTGTCGGTGGCCACGTCAACCGGAGAACGGGCCACGGTGCGGCTGTTTGGCTCGACGATCCGGCGCCATGGCCGCTTCAAGTTGTTCAGCTACAACGTCGACTGAATGGGGCGCACGCAGTCTCCAGTTTCCAGTCGCCAGTTTCCAGTTTCCAGTTTCTCTTCAGCTTCCAGTAGCCAGTTTCTCCCCCGATCGTTACGCGTCTTCGAGGCCAGTTTCCCGTCCCTTCTGCAAACAAAAAACGGGAAACCATCAACGATTACCGGAAACTCGATACTGGTGACCGGTTACTGACAGGTAGCCGCGCGCCCCGCGACGACACCGTGACGATTCTGTGCCGCCGCAAGGTGTACATGACTGCCGCAAGGTGTACATGACTGCCGCAAGCGGGCCGCGCCGCGAGGCCAGGAGATGACATCTACGTTAACTCTGCGCCCCATCTGCTAAGATTCTGGGCGGAGGGGACGAGTGGCGTTCAGGCTGATCCCGCGCGAAGCGCGCTTTTTCGACGATTTCGTGGCCCTGGCCGAGCAGATCCGGCGGGGCGCGTCCCTGCTCGAGGACATGCTGGCGCAGGAGCGGCCGATCTGGGACAAGGCGGACGAAATAAAGGAAGTCGAGCACAAATGCGACTTCCTGACGCACGAGATCATCCAGCGCCTTCACCGCACCTTCGTCACGCCGCTCGATCGCGAAGACATCCACACCCTGGCCCGGTCGCTCGACGACGTGATGGACGCGATCGACGCGTCGGCCGCGTTCGTTCGCCTCTACCGCATTGATTCCGTGCGCCCGGACGCCCGCGAGCTGGCGCGCACCATCAAGGCATCCGCGGATCAGATGGTCGTCGCGCTTCAGGCGCTCGAGCGCCGCACCGGCGTCGCCGAGCCGGCAGTGGAGATCAACCGCCTTGAAAACGAGGCCGACCGCATTCATCAGGGAGCTGTCCGGCTGCTCTTCGACGAGGAGCGCGATCCGATCGTGGTCATGAAGTGGAAGGAGATTCTCGACTTCCTGGAAGAGGCCACGGATCGCTGCGAGGACGTCGCCAATGTCCTTGAAGGCGTCGTCGTCAAGCACTCCTGAGCCTGGATGGACACGAATCTCCTGGCTGTGCTGGCGCTGGTCGTCGTCGCGCTGGTCTTCGACTACATCAACGGGTTCCACGACGCCGCCAACTCGATTGCGACCGTCGTGTCGACCCGCGTGCTCACGCCCGGCAAGGCGGTGATCTGGGCCGCGTTCTTCAATTTCGTCGCAGCATTCACCTTCGGGACGGCGGTGGCGAAGACCGTAGGCTCGGGGCTGGTCGACATCAGCGTCGTCACGTTTGCGGTGATTTTCGCCGGGCTGGTGGGCGCGATCATCTGGGACCTGATCACCTGGTACTACGGCCTGCCCACGAGCTCGTCGCACGCGCTCATTGGCGGGTACGCGGGGGCGGCCGTGACCAAGGCGGGGTGGACGGCGATCATCGTCGCTGGCTGGACGAAGACGCTGGTGTTCATCGTGCTGGCGCCGCTCATCGGCATGACGCTGGGCTTCCTGCTGATGGTGCTCATCATGTGGGCCTTTTCCGGTACCGCGCCGGGAAAAGTGGATCACTGGTTTCGCCGGTTACAGCTGGCTTCTGCCGCCGCGTACAGCCTCGGCCACGGCGGCAACGACGCGCAGAAGACGATGGGCATCATCGCGGGCGCGCTGGTCGCCGGCGGCTATCTGGATCTCGTCAACGGCGAGATGCACATTCCGTTCTGGGTGATCATGGCCGCGCACGCGGCGATCGCGCTCGGCACGTTATCGGGGGGCTGGCGGATCATCCACACGATGGGATCGCGGATCACGAAACTGCAGCCCGTCGGTGGCTTCGCCGCCGAGACCGCGGGCGCGATCTCGCTCTTCACCGCGACGCACCTCGGCGTGCCGGTGAGCACCACGCACACGATCACCGGGGCCATCATCGGCGTTGGATCGATCCGGCGGTTGTCAGCGGTCCGCTGGGGCATCGCCGGCCGCATCGTCTGGGCGTGGGTCCTGACGATCCCGGCTTCGGCGGGGATGGCCGCGGTCGTGTATTGGATCGTGGCGAAGACGGTGGCGCCGTAGATCAGCTTCCAGCTTCCAGCTTCCAGCTTCCAGCTTCCAGCTTCCCGCTTCCAGCTTCCCGCTTCCCGCTTCCCGCTTCCCGCTCGACCGGCTACTCAGTTTCCGCCCGCGCCGTTTCAATGCTGGAAGCTGGAAAGACAGAGCCATGGACTGGAAGCAGAACGCTGGTAGCTGGCAGCTGGAAGCTATGCATTAGCTGGCAGTTCCACCGAAAAAATCGCCCCCCCATCCTGTTGATTGGCGGCGGTCACGGCGCCGCCGTGCAGCTCGATCAGGTGTTTCACGATGGCCAGGCCGAGCCCGGTGCCGCCGGGGTCGCGGGCGCCGCGCGAGCGGGCCTTGTCGACGCGGTAGAACCGTTCGAACACGCGCCGCAGATCGCTTTCCGGGATGCCGGGTCCTTTGTCGGCGACGGTCAAGAGGATCCGGTTGCCGGCGCGCCGGGCGCCCATGACGATCGTCGCGCCGTCGGGCGAGTAGTTGATCGCGTTCTCGAGCAGGTTCCTGAACGCATCGTGAAGGCGAATCGGATCGCCGTGCACGGTTGCGGCGTCCGGCTCGATCCGCCGTTCCACCTGCTGGCCTCTGGCCGCGAGGTACGTGGCGAGTTCCGTTTCGACGCCGGCAAACAGCGCGTCGACGGAGCACGGCACGTGTTCGCGCTGCTCCTGGCCGGCATCGAGGCGCGCGAGCCGCAGGAGATCGTGCACGAGCCGCTCCATGCGCAGCGTGTGCCGCGAGACGATCTCGAGAAACCGCCGCGCGTCCTCCGGGGTCGCGTCGCCGTCGAGGAGCGCTTCGACGTAACCGCGCACGGCCGTGAGCGGCGTGCGCAGCTCGTGCGAGACGTTTGCCACGAAATCACGGCGCACGCGATCGGCGCGGCGCAGTCCCGTGATGTCGTGCAGTACGACAACGGCGCCGCTGGCGCTGGCGGCGGTGACCGGGGCGCCCCGCACGACCAGGATCAGATCGTGCTGCAGCGCCAGCTCGACGCTCTCGCCGTTTGTGCCGGCGAGCGCCGCGGCGGCCACCGCCGCGACCTCCGGTTGCCGGACGATCTCGAGATAGTGACGGCCCTCCGGCGCCACGGCCGGCCGCAGCATTCGCTGCGCCGCCGCGTTCATCAGCTGAATCTGTCCCTGGCGATGGACGACGAGCACGCCCTCGGTCATGCCGGCGAGGATGGCTTCCATGCGCGCGCGGTCGACGGCGAGCTCTGTCGCGCGTCCGGCGACCTGGCGCACGGAATCATCCAGCACGCGCGCCACGGTGCCGATCTCGTCGTCGCCGTAGTCGCGTGCCGGACGCGAGAAGTCGCCGGCCGCGTAGCGGCGCGCGACCGCGGCAATCGCACGCACGCGACGGCTGAGGAGCATTGACGCCACCCAGGCGAGCAACAACGCCGTGCCGAGCCCGACGGCGCCCGCGACGAAGGCGCTGCGGCGCACGTCGGCAATCTGATCGCGGACTTCGGTGAGCGGCAGCGCGAGGCGCACGGCCGCGAGCGCGGGGAGAGCAGGATTCTGCACCGCAACCGCGACGTACAGCATGTCGACGTCGAGCGTTGCACTCGACCGCCGCGCGACTCCGACGCCGGTGCGGCGCGCTTGCTGGATCTCGGGACGATCGCCGTGGTTCTCGAGCGCGCGCAGCGCGTCGCCGGAACGCTCGGAGTCGCCGATGACCGTGCCGTCGGCGGCGACGAACGTCACGCG
>JBOGIX010000182.1:0-9114 GCA_050744685.1 Vicinamibacterales bacterium
CTTCTGGCGCGCGGTTACAGGTTTGGCGCCGCTGGTCTGGTTGTCAGCAGCAGCGAAGGTACGCGTGTGCAGTCATGGCAGTGATCTCCGGGTGGAATGCGGTCTGGCCGCAACGCGCCGCGGCCGGTGCATGGAACGGCGGCCGTTCCGCGATCAGGGTCTTGGCGGTAAGACGCGCCCGCGCCGGGGGGAAGGGGCGCTTGCGGGGCGGGCACGATACGAGCGGACGGAGGTTGTATGGCGCATTGTCAGCGGACGATCGTCGAGCCGCCAGGTCTGCAGATGGTCAGCGCAGCGATCGCGGGGCGGCGCGCGAGCGTCACTCAGACAGTGAGCAAAGGTCGATCCGTCCAGAATCTGTGGAAAAGCGCCCCGTTGGGCGTCGCGGTGGTTTCAAGTTGTAACGTCTACGTTCACCCTTGAAAGGTGGCGGCCTGCCGAGGTGGCAAAGTTTCGCTCGATCGCGCGAAGAGCCGGGCAGGCACGTTCGCTGTTCGTGGGCCCGTCAGCCGCGAAGCGTCCGGCGGACGAACGAACAGCGAACGGTGCGCCGCCCTATGGGATGACGAGCACCTGGCCAGGCTTGATCTTGTCGGGATCCGACAGCTGGTCCTTGTTGGCGTTGAAGATCTTCATGTAGTCGTTGGCGTCGCCGAGATGTTCCTTGGCAATCTTGCTGAGGGTATCGCCCGATTTGACGGTGTAGGTGCGTCCCGCCGTTCCTGCCGTGGCCGCGCCCTGGCCGCCGCCTGTCACCTGGATGTCGGCAACGACGTCCTGCTGCCAGGTGGGAATCGTCTTGATCGCGGACCAAATCTCGTTCTTCTCGGCCTCGGACGCCACCGTACCCTTGAAGTACAACTTGCCGTCGCGCTCCTCCGCGTTGCCCTGGAACTTTCCCTTGGCGGTCTGAATGGCGTAGGCGTACGTGTCTCTCAGTCCCATAGTTCACCTCGTGCGCGGTTCGCCCGCGCGATTGCCGGGCCCCGCCTCGAGGATTGTTCGCCCGGGATCGAACCGGGACCTCGTCGGCGCCAAACCCGAAGGAGTAACGGCAGAGCAGTGCATTCCGCAGTAATCACGGCAACCAATGCAGGACCTCCACCAGAAGAGCGAGTCTGCGAGGAAAGGTATGCCGCCGGCGCTCGCCATGCAGCTCGACAGGATAAAAAGCCTGCATCCCGCGGTCGGACCTACTTCGCGGCAGGCTCGCGCAGCATGATGAGCAACATGCGCGCGCGTTCCGGAGCGTCGACCGCATGCGGTACATTGCCTGGCATGCGTACGACCGTCCCTGGGGTCGCCTTTACGGGCTTTCCTCCAATCGTCAGCGTCAGGGTGCCGTCGAGCGTCAGCACGAGCGCCTCGAACGGTGACATGTGCTCGGTGAGCCCCTGCCCCGCATCGAACGCGAACAGCGTGAGGTTCCCTCCGCCGGTCTTGGCCAGGATTCGGCTGGCAATGCCGTGCTCGGTGGGTGTGACGAGCGATTGCAGCGACAGCACCTCCGCAGGAGGGAGCGTTCCGGCAGTGTTCGACATCAGGTCCTTTCGTCGTCGATGACCCGAGCATTTCCCTTCAGCTTTCGTGCCATATGACGCGCGTCATACGATTTGCAATCATCAACGTGCACGCTTGTGTCGATGTTCGATCCACTTGAAGGCTCACCGTGGTCCGGCGCCGGGATGGTCGCCGGCTTCTCGCAGTCGGCGCCGAACCAGACGCTGATGGGCTTTGCTGCCGCCGAGCGGCACAACGGAACTCGTGCCCTCGACATCGGCTGCGGCGCGGCGCGCAACGCGCTCCCGCTGGCGCGGTTGGGATGGGATGTCATCGGTCTCGATCTGTCGTGGCCGATGCTGCGGGCCGCGGTCGAGCGTGGCCGGCAGCCGGTGCACGGGGGCCGGCTCGAATTCGCGCTTGCGCCGATGGAGCAGCTGCCCATTCGCGACGCGAGCGTCGATCTCATCGTCGCGCACGGCATCTGGAATCTGGCCAGCTCCTCCAGCCAGTTCCGCGCCGCTGTTCGCGAAGCGGCGCGCGTCGCTCGTCCGGCTGCCGCGCTGTTCGTCTTCACGTTTTCGCGAACGACGCTGCGGCCCGACGATCAGCCGGTCGCCGGTGAGCCGTTCGTCTTCACGCAGTTTTCCGGAGAGCCCCAGTGCTTCCTCACCGAAGCGCAGCTCGTCGCCGAGCTCGGGGCGGCCGGCTTCGCGCGCGACGACGCCGTACCGCTCCGCGAGCACAACGTGCCGCGCCCGGGCACCGTTCGCGCGGGCGGTCCTCCGGTGATCTTCGAGGGCACGTTCCGCATGCAGGGGAAACGAGCGCGCCTGTGATCACGCGGCCGATGTCTCGCGATGCGATCAGCGCCGCGCCGTCCATGTCCAGAGACCGCGCACGTGCGGACAGCCGGTAAAGCAAGCGCGCTCCTGCCGGCGTCCGGCATCCCCCTTCTCTATTTCGCGTTCGCGCACGTCTGCCTCGCGCTGGCCTTCGCCGTCCTCCTCGTGACCCCCCAGCTGCCCGGCGGGTTCTTCCATCATCCCCGCATGATCGCCGTGGTCCACCTCGTCACCCTCGGGTGGATCTCGGGCTCCATCCTCGGGGCGTTCTATATCGTGGCTCCACTGGCGCTGCGGATGCCGCTGCGCCCTTCATGGCGCGATCGCGTAGCGTTTGCATCGTTTGGCAGCGGCGTGATTGGCATGATGGCGCACTTCTGGATTGGCGAGTATCACGGCATGGTGTGGTCGGCGCTCCTCGTGCTTGCTGCAGTTCTTCCCGTGGGCGGGTGCTCGCCAGCCCAATGCTGGCAAAATCCATCTTCTTCGTGTGGCCGCTCGGAGTGCCGATCCTGACGGGCGGGCTTGTGGCCGGCGTCACGTTCGCCATCGCGGCGGGCAGCGCATTGCTGCTCGCGGGCGTATCGTTGAATGCGGTGCAGGGAGTCATCGTGGCGACCGGCGCAGCCGCCGAGGCGCCGCTCCGCGCGGACGGTTGAGGGCACCGCCGAAGAGCTATCTTTTTCTCACGGACGACAGCCGGAGCGCGGTGTTGATCAGGCCGACGTGCGAGAACGCCTGTGGAAAATTGCCGAGCATGCGCTTCGTCGATGGATCGTACTGCTCGGCGAGCAGGCCGAGATCGCTGGTCAGGCCAGCCAGTCTCTCGAACAACGCCTCGGCATCGTCGATGCGGCCCATCATCGCGTAACAGTCCGCGAGCCAGAACGTGCACAGGAGGAATGTCCCTTCGCCGGGAGGCAGGCCGTCGACGTGTTCCGAGCGCGCGTGCATCGCATACCGCTGCACGAAGCCCTGCAGCGTCAGGTCCCGCTCGATGGCCTGCACGGTGCCGACGATCCGCGGGTCGGTTGCGGGCAGGAAACCGAGCAGCGGCATGGTGAGCACGCTCGCATCGAGCTCGCTGGATCCGTACGACTGCACGAACGCGCCGCGCGCGGGGTCGAAGGCCGATCGGCAGATCTCGTCGTGAATTTCCTGACGGATGCCGCGCCAGCGATCGACGTCGCCGCGCAGCCCGAACTGCTCCACCGACTGGACCGCGCGATCGAAGGCCACCCACGCCATCAGCTTGGAGTGCGTGAAATGACGGCGCGGCCCCCGTACTTCCCAGATGCCCTCGTCGGCCTCGCGCCAGCGCGTCTCGAGCGACCGCATCAGCAGTTTCTGCAGCGCCCACGAGTCGGCGTCGGCGTCGATCCCCTCCAGACGCCCGACGTGCAGCGAGTCCATGACCTCGCCGTAGACGTCGAGCTGCAGTTGATGCACCGCGGCGTTGCCGATGCGAACCGGGCGCGATCCTTCGTATCCCGGCAGCCAGGGGAGCTCCAGCTCCGTCAGGCGCCGTTCGCCGCGCGCGCCGTACATGATTTGAAGATCGTCGGGATCTCCTGCGACGGCACGCAGCAGCCAGTTACGCCAGGCCGCGGCTTCCGCGATGAACCCGGCGCGCATGAGCGCGCCCAGCGTGAACGTCGCGTCCCGCAGCCAGCAGAATCGGTAATCCCAGTTCCGCACGCCGCCGACGAGCTCCGGCAGCGACGTGGTGGCCGCGGCGACGATGCCGCCGGTCGGCGCGAAGGTGAGCGCCTTGAGCGTGATGAGCGATCGGACCACCTGATCGCGCCACGGTCCGGTATACGTGCATCGCCGGCGCCAGTCTTCCCACCACTGTCGCGTTTCCTCCGGCGCGGCCAGTGCGTCGATGCGATCGTGTCGGATGTCGTGCGAGGGGTACCAGACGAGCAGAAAGGGTACGCGCTCGCCCGCGCGTACCACGAAATCCGCCTTCGTACGCATGTCCTCGCCGTGTGTCTCCACCGGCGTGTGCAGTGCAACGGCATCGGGTCCGGCGATCGCCTGCAGCACCCCGTCGACCGAGCGGACCCAGGGCACAATCGATCCGTAGTCGAACCGGATGACGAGCTCCATCTGCATCGCCACTTCGCCGGCCACCCCTTCGACGATGCGGACCAGATCGGGCTCGCGGCCGCGGGGCGGCATGCAGTCGACGAGGCGCACCGTCCCAGTCGCCGTCTCGAACGTCGTCTCCAGCACCAGCGAATCACCGGCGTAACGGCGCGTGACCGAACGGACCTCGCCGGTCGGAGCCAGCAGCCATCGTCCGTGTTCCGGGCCGCCGAGCAGGGCGGCGAAGCACGCCGGCGAGTCGAAGCGCGGCAGGCACAGCCAGTCGATCGACCCGTCGCGCCCCACGAGCGCCGCGGTTTGCGTGTCGCCGATCAGGCCGTAGTCCTCGATTCGCTGCGGACTCATGCGCCGGCCCGGATCCTGGCGAATGCCATCAGCGTGCTTCGCCTTCGCATTCCGGACACTTCACCTGCACGTAGCGCAACCAGTCGACCAGCTCGTCGGGGGCAGGCAGCCCATCGACATGCTCGGCCGCCGCGGCGAAATAGATTTCTCCCCAGCGATCGGCCACGATCGCGGCCGGCGCCGGTATGCCCGGAATGGCCGTCCGGGTGACGACGCATTCCGCCGGCGCGCCGTCGAAGCGACTCATGCGTTCAGCGAGCGCCGCGGCGTACTCCGCGCCCTCGTCTCCGGAAGGCAGCGCGAGCAGCACGAGGTCCCTGTGCTGCCAGATCGTCCCGTAGGCAACGGTCGAGCCGTCTGCCCGCGTGACCTGAAAGTGAGGAACGGCGTCCCCCTTCTGCAACATCGTCTTCATCGTCACCCGTCCATTGTCGCTGCCTTGCCGTCGAAACGGCATTCGCATATGCTGTCGGCCCCGAAAGGCGGAGGCCAGGATGAAGGTATCGCACACGAGCGCGATTCTCGACGGCTTGAGTCAGGCTGCGCTCGACCTCATTCCTGTTCCCGTTTTCCTGGTTACGGTCCCTGGTGCCATGATCCTTCGCTGCAATCGCCGCGCAACTGCGCTGTACGGTCGCACGCCCGGCCCCCAGGAGCGTTTGTCCGACCTGCTTCGTGACGTTTCCGACGATGAACACCAGATCGTGGGCGCCATCACAAAGACTGTCGCTTCGGGGAAAGGAATCGAAGACACCGAAGCGCTGCTGGACGGCGCCTCCGGCGGGATCGCCGTGTCCGTCTCCGTCGAACCCGTGTCGGCAGACGATGGCGCCGTGATAGCGGCGATGGTCGTGTGTCGTCCCATCGCCACGTGGAAACAGGCGGAGCGGAACGCGGCGGCGCTGCGGCGCAGCGAACAACGGCTCACGCTCGCGCTCGGCGCCGGCCGGCTTGGCGCGTGGGAACTGGACTTCGAGAAGAACGCGCTGACGGCGACCGCGCAGTGCAAGGCCAACCATGGCCTGGCGCCGCACGCGCCGCTCGAGTTCGAGACCGACGTGGTTGCCGCGATCGATCCCGACTTCCGCGAGACCTTCCGCGCGACCGTCGCCGACACGATCGCCGCCAACGGCGCCTTTGAAATCGAGGTGCCCCATACCTGGCCCGACGGAAGCCATCACTGGCTGTTGCTCGCCGGCCGCGTCGTCGACTCGCGGTGCATGGTCGGGGTCTCGCGGGACGTCACCGAGCGCCGTCATTTCGAGGACGCGCTGCGCGACAGCGAGAACCGCTTTCACACGCTGGCCGACAACATCGCGCAGCTGGCGTGGATGGCGAACCCGTCCGGCTGGGTCTTCTGGTTCAATCGCCGGTGGTTCGAGTACACGGGTCGCAGCCTCGCGGAGATGGAAGGCTGGGGCTGGCAGGAACTGCACCATCCCGATCACCTGCAGCGGGTGATCGAGAAGCTGCGTCAGTGCTTCCAGACGGGCGACGTATGGGACGACACCTTCCCGCTGCGCCGAAAGGACGGCACCTACCGATGGTTCCTGTCGCGCGCCCTGCCGATTCGCGACGAGCAGGGCCGGATCACGCGGTGGTTCGGGACGAGCACCGACGTGACGGAGCAACGCCGCGCCGAAGAAGAACTGCTCGACGCCGACCGGCGCAAGGACGAGTTCCTGGCGGTGCTCGGCCACGAGCTGCGCGGTCCGCTGGCGCCGATCCTGACGGCCGCGCGCCTGCTCGAGATCAAGGGACCGCAAGACGTCGAGCTGCAGCGGCTTCGCGAGACGATCGTCCGGCAGACGGGGCACCTCACCAGGCTGGTCGACGATCTGCTCGACGTCGGCCGCATCACCGCAGGCAAATTGCGGATCGACAAGACGCACGTCGAACTGAACACCATCGTCCGGCAGGCCGCGGAAGCGTGCGGTCCCGACATCGAGCGGCGGCGTCACACGCTGCACGTGACCTACAGCGCCACGCCGATCATGATCGCGGTCGACACGGCGCGGCTGGTGCAGGTCCTCTCGAATCTCCTCCACAACGCCGCGAAGTACATGCGGGAGGGCGGCCGGATCGACATGGTCGCGTATGCCGAAGGCAGCGAGGCGGTCGTCCGTGTCACCGACGAAGGGGTGGGCATCCCGCACGAGATGCTGTCGCGGATCTTCCAGCGCTTCGTCCAGATCGGGAGCTCGGGCGATCGCTCCGACGGCGGCCTAGGCATCGGCCTCTCGCTGGTGAGAGCGCTCGTCGAGATGCACGGCGGCTCCGTGCACGCGCACAGCGACGGCATCGGCAAGGGCAGCCGGTTCACCGTTCGGTTGCCTTCGGTGGCCTCACTCTGAAATGCCAAGAATGCCAGGAATGCCATGAATGGGGCGCCCTGCCGCGCCACCGGCTATTCTTGGCATTCATGGGCATTCCTGGCATTCCTGGCATTCCGGTGGGTATCCTGAATGGTGCCCCGAGTCTTCCTCCTGTCCCCTGCCAACTGCTCCGGGCTGCGTGCGCAGATGCTGCTTTCGGAACGGGCGCAGTTCGATCTCGCGGTCCGGCTGCGCAGCCGGCAGGGGGTGGCGCTCGGTGAGGCGTTTGCCTTCGTCAGCGGCCTCTACTTCAAGGGCAAGCTGGCGTACGCGCTGGAGTTTGCATCGCCGTCCGATCCCGATCTGCCGTTGACTGGCAGCGGCGCCCTCGTCATCACGCCGAACGCGGGCTTGCGCGCGGCGGAGACGGCGGTGACGGTCGACGCGTTGCGCGCGTTTGCCGGCGTGGACATCGGGAGGAACGATCCGAGATATCGCACGCCGCTCGTCGCCAGCGCCCGTGCCCTGGACGCGGAGATCGGCCCCGAGTGCGAGGTCGTCCTGCTCGGCAGCATCGCCTCGGCGAAGTACGTCGACATCCTGCTGGATGTCTTCGGCGATCGCCTGATGTTTCCCATCGCGTTCGTCGGACGGGGAGACATGAGCCGCGGCGGCCTGCTGCTGCGGTGTGTGCGCGAGGGACGGGAGCTGACCTACGTGCCCGTGAAGGGCGCCATCCGGCACGGCCCGCGCCCGCCGAAACTGCCGCCCATCAAAGGGATCACGACCGACTTCCGGCGTCGTGAACGTTCGTAGCTTCGGCCGGAGAAGCCGCCGTGGCGGCCGGCTCGAACCGGATGTTTCAGGTCACGCGCGTCGCGCACGGCGCCGCGCCGATCCGGCGCCGCCCACATACGTGGAGAGGTCGACCCGCCCGCGCGCGTGGAGCAGCGGCTTCCAGAGATCGCCGACCTTCCGAATCCGCGCCCGCACGTTGTCCACCCTGAAGTCCTCAATCTTCACCGACGCGTCGATCTCCTTCCACGTGACCGGCGTCGAGACCGGTGCCCCCGGACGCGGACGCACCGAGTAGATCGACGCGAGCGTGCGTCCCCAGGCGTTCTGGTTGTAGTCCACGAGCACGCGTCCGTGCGGCCGCTTCGCCACCTTGTATTCGGCGGTCATCAGCGTGGGGTTGCGCGCCGCGAGCTCGACGGCCAGCGCCTTGGCGAACGTCCACACGTCCTTTTGCACCGGCCCGCGCACGATCGGGACGTAGACGTGCAGCCCGCGTGATCCTGTCGTCTTGACGAGCGCCGGCATCTTCAGCATCTCGAGCGCCTCGTGGACGATGCGGCCGCACTCGAGCACCTGCGCCCACTCCGCACCCGCTCCGGGATCCAGATCGAAATGCACGTAGTCCGGCCGATCCACGTCGTCACACTTCGCGTACCACTGGTTGAGATCGATGCAGCCGAGGTTGATCACCCAGAGCAGCGAGGCCAGATCGTCGATCACCGGGAAATCGATGACATTGCCCGACTCGTGCTCGATGCTGCACGTGCGAATCCAGTCGGGACGCGGCACCGGGGCGCGCTTCATGAAGAAGAACTCGCCGCCCGCGCCGTGCGGATACCGCTTCATCACCATCGCGCGATCCGCGATGTGCGGCAGCAGCACGGGCGCCACGTCCGCGTAGTACTGAATCAGGTGTCCCTTGGTGATGCCGTCCTCGGGCCAGAACGGTTTGTCGAGATTGGTGAGCTTGACCTCGCGTCCTTCCACGTCGAGCGTGGCGGCGCCAGCTTCGGGAACAACAATTTTACGGGACACGGGGCGATCTTATCCGTGCTGTGATGGCACTCACACTCCCAAGATCCACAGGAGCAACGGAGGACGGGAGTTCACGGGAGGCCACGTATCCGTGCTGGTAATCGATACAACCTGCGTGATACGCGACAACCAACCGGACTCCCTTTAGCTCTCTTACTCTGTTG
>JBOGIX010000183.1:0-2761 GCA_050744685.1 Vicinamibacterales bacterium
GGATCGCGGTGTTGACCCACGCTTCGCCGTGCATGCCCATCATGCCGAGGTTGAGCGGATGCGAGGCGGGCACGCCGCCGATCCCGAGCAGCGTCATGGCGATGGGGATCTGCGCGCGCTCGGCGAACTGACGCACCACGTTCGTCGCGTTCGACAGGACGATCCCGTGGCCGGCGAGGATCACCGGCCGCTGCGCCGAGTTGATGAGCTCCAGCGCCTTCGTGACCGAGTTCGGATTGACGGCGCGTTCCGGGCGAGCGTGCGGCTTCGGCACTGCGGCGTCCCAGTCGAAGTCGCACGATGACTGCTGCGCGTCCTTGGTGATGTCGATCAGCACCGGGCCGGGACGGCCGCTGGCGGCGATGTGGAACGCCTCGCGCACGGCCGGACCGATGTCCTGGGCGCGGGTGACAAGGTAGTTGTGCTTCGTGATCGGCAGCGTCACGCCAGTGATGTCGGTTTCCTGGAAGCCGTCGCTGCCAATCAGCTTGCTGCCTACCTGGCCGGTGATGCAGACGATGGGCACCGAGTCCATCATCGCCGTGGCCATACCGGTCACCATGTTGGTCGCACCTGGACCGGAGGTGGCGACCGCGACGCCGACCTTGCCGCTCGCGCGCGCGTAGCCGTCGGCCATGTGCGTGGCCCCCTGTTCGTGACGGACGAGCACGTGGCGAATCGGGTAGTCGAGCATGGCATCGTACGCCGGCAGGATCGCGCCGCCCGGATACCCGAACACGGTGTCGACCCCTTCGCGCACGAGGCATTCCCAGAGTATCTGCGCCCCCGTTCGCTTCATCGCTGTTCCACTCCCTTTGCTGGTCATGCGGTTATCGCTCCCTCTGCGGCCGACGACACGAGCCGTGCGTACTTGCCCATCACGCCCGAGGTGACCTTGACCGGCGGCGGCGGCAGCTGCGCCAGCCGTCCGGCGAGCTCGACGGCGCTGAGCTCCACGCTCAGCGTGCGGCCCGGGATGTCGAGCTTGATGATGTCGCCATCGCGCAGCGCCGCGATCGGGCCGCCGCGTGCGGCTTCCGGCGCCACGTGGCCCACCATCAACCCGCGCGTCGCTCCCGAGAAACGCCCATCGGTCACGAGCGCGACGGAATCGCCCAGTCCGGCCCCCATGATCGCCGCGGTGACCGCCAGCATCTCGCGCATGCCCGGGCCGCCGCTCGGGCCCTCGAACCGGATGACGACGACGTCGCCCTGACGGATGGCGCCGGTGCCGATCGCGGCGAAGGCCTGTTCTTCGCTGTCGAAGACGCGGGCGGGGCCGGCGTGCAGGCCGTAGTCGCCGCCGGCGACCTTGACGACCGCGCCTTCAGGCGCGAGGTTGCCCTTGAGGATCACGAGACCCCCGGTCGGCTTGAGCGGATTCGAGAGCGGTCGGACGACCGCCTGATCCGGTGTCTCGGCGGCTTCGCGGGCGTGATCGCCGATGGTGCGGCCGGTGACCGTGATCGCGTCAGCGTGCAGGAAGCCACCTTCGCAGAGCCGCCGCGCGACGAGCGGGATGCCGCCGGCGCGATAGAGATCGGTGGCGACGAACCTGCCTCCCGGCTTGAGGTCGGCGAGCAGCGGGACGCGCGCGCTGATCCGATCGAAGTCGTCGATGTCGAGCGGCACCCCGGCTTCGCGCGC
The DNA here is from genome assembly GCA_050744685.1 of Vicinamibacterales bacterium. Classification (GTDB taxonomy): domain Bacteria; phylum Acidobacteriota; class Vicinamibacteria; order Vicinamibacterales; family 2-12-FULL-66-21; genus JACCXG01. The sequence continues at coordinate 1,648 of JBOGIX010000183.1, forward strand.
GATCGCGAGCAAGTGCAGCACCGCGTTGGTCGAGCCTCCGGTGGCGGCGACGGCGGCGATGGCGTTTTCGATCGCCGGTTTCGTGAGGATTTGCCGGGGCTTCAGGCCGCGGCGCAGCAGGTCCATCATCAGTGTGCCGGCCGCGCGCGCAACCGCCGACTTGTCGGCGCCGACCGCCGGAACGCTGGCGCTGCCGAACGGCGAGATGCCGAGAATCTCGCAGACCGTGGCCATCGTGTTGGCGGTGAACTGCCCGCCACACGCCCCCTCGCCCGGGCACGAGGCGCACTCCACGGCGTGCAGCTCCTTGTCGTCGATCTTGCCGGCGTTGCGCGCGCCGATGGCCTCGAACACGTCCTGCACGGTCATGCGCTTGCCGCGGTGCTCGCCGTACATGATCGAGCCGCCGTAGAACATCACGCTCGGCAGGTCCAGTCGCGCCATGGCCATGACCATCGCGGGGATCGTCTTGTCGCAGCCCGAGATGCCCACCCATGCGTCCATGAGGTGACCGCGCATGACCAGCTCGACGGAGTCCGCGATCCAGTCACGGCTGATGAGCGACGCCTTCATTCCCTCGGTGCCCATCGCGATGCCGTCGGTCACGGAGATCGTGTTGAACTCGACCGGCGTTCCGCCCGCCGCCCGGATGCCCTGCTTCACCTTTTCCGCCAGCTTGCGGTGGTTGATGTTGCACGGGGTGAGCTCGATCCAGCAGTGCGCGACGCCGACGAGGGGACGGCTGAGATCCTCGTCCGTGAAGCCCACGGCGCGGAAATACGAGCGCGCGGCGGCGCGGTCGACGCCGTCGAGAAGCGGGCGGCTCTTGTGGCGCGGATCGAACGTCATGCTGGGTCCTCCTTGAAGAACACGGGGGGCTCCGGGCGCCCCCCAAGCCCCTCGACGCTCGCAACCGCCCCGGCGCAGCCACGGCGGTGCTCGTTGCGGGCGTCGCTCAGGATAGCACCGCCCGCTTGGCGACGAGGAACGTGAACTTGCCGTGCTGGAGAACGGTCCCCTCGTGATCGACGAGCTCGTGCTCCTCGACCACCACCCCGCCGTCCTTCAACGAGCGCTTGAGCGCGGTGCGCGAGCGGCTGTGGATCGTGTCGCC
>JBOGIX010000184.1:0-3441 GCA_050744685.1 Vicinamibacterales bacterium
CTACTGTGCCTCAATGAGGTGTATCCGGACGGCTTCATGATTCCACGCCGTTTGATCGGCGAGAACATCCTGCATCTGCCGACCGTGAAGACGCACGTGTTCACGACGACGACGGGGGCGATGAAGAACGCGTTTGGCGGACTGCTGAACGAACACCGGCACTGGACGCATCCGGTCATCCACGAGACGCTCGTGGACCTGCTGATGATCCAGAAGAAGATCCACCGCGGCGTGTTCGCGGTGATGGACGGCACCTTCGCCGGCGACGGCCCGGGGCCGCGCTGCATGGTGCCGCACGTGAAGAACGTGATCCTCGCGAGCGCCGACCAGGTGGCGATCGACGCCGTGGCGGCGAAGCTGATGGGCATGGATCCGATGTCCATGAAGTACATCCGGCTGGCGCACGACCTCGGCCTCGGATGCGGCGATCCGCGCGAGATCGAGATCGTCGGCGACGCCAGCGCGGCGGCAGAGAACTGGCACTTCACCGGGCCGTTCAAGAAGATGACCTTCGCCTCGCGGATGCAGCACCAGATCTACTGGGGCCCGATGAAGAAGCCGATCGAGTGGTCGCTGAAGACGGTGCTCGCACCGTGGGCGTACATTGCCAGCGTCATCTATCACGACAGCTTCTGGTATCCCTACAACGCCAGGCGCATGATGCAGGATGTGCTCGACAGCCCGTGGGGACGCCTGTTCCGGAACTGGGAGACCGTGAAGGCGACGGCCGACGGCTTCCCGGACGTCGGCTCCAACGCCGCCGCGATCGAGAAGACGGGCCTGCGCGCGCTGAAGGAGTCCTTCGGCATCCTCGGCACCTGCGTCAAGGAAGCTCCGGAATTCGCCTCGAAGAAGAGGCACGCGGCGGTTCAGGACGGGGCAGGAAGAAGGAGCTGACGTCGGTCGCGCAAGGCCATGAATGCCAGGAATTCAATGAATGCCAAGAATCGGGTTCCTGGTTCATCGTTGGCAAGGCTGCGTCCGCGGAATGATCGGCATTCCGATCACTCTTGGCATTTCTGGCATTCTTGGCATTCTTGGCATTGCAAGCGTTAGCTCCTTATGACCGACTTTTCAGTTCGATCCGACAACGTCGACGTCGAGCACATCATGCGGCAGATTCGCGCGCGCATCCGCGAGAAGCGCGGCGTGGACTATACCGAGGAAGAGATCCGCGAGCTGGCCAGCGTCAAGCTCGAGAAGTTTCTCGATCCCACCGGCGTGCGTTCCGATCTGCTCGATCAATTCCGCCGATCCAGGGCGGCGATGCCGCCGCCGCAGAATTTCGTGTTCGAGGAGTCCACGCTCTACGAGACCCACCGCGGCATCATCCGGTGGATCCGCAAGCTGCTGAACCCCATCCTCAAGCTGCTGTTCAATCCCAACCCGCTCATCCAGGCGCTGCACATCCAGTCGGAGCTGAACACCCGGAACGCCAAGCGCGAGGAGCTCGACGCGCTGCACTTCGAGGTGATGCACAACCTGGTGCTGGAGCTCACGCGGCTCGGCATCGAAGTGAAGAACCTGAAGATGCGGGTGGAATCGATGTCGAGCCGCCTCGATTTCGACGAGCGGCGCGCCCGCGCGCTCGAAGGGGTGGTCGTCTACAGGCCGGGCGCGGCGGCGCCGCTGCAGCCGCCGCCGGCCGACGAGGGAAGGGTCAGCGAAGGCGAGCAGGCGGAACGGCGCACGCGCCGCCGCCGCCGGCGCAGCCGGAACCGCCGTCCCGGCGATCGAGGCGAGGGGTTCCCCGGACAGCAGCAGGCCGCCGCGGACGCCGGATCCGGCGAAAGTGCGGACGCGGGCCCGTCGGTCGCGCCAGAGGCTCCACCGGTCGACACGTCCGAGTCGTGAAGCTCGCGGTCGCGGTCCAGCGGTACGGCGCCGACATCAACGGCGGCGCCGAGCTGCACGCGCGCTACATCGCGGAGCGGCTCACACGCCACGCCGAGGTCGAGGTGATCACGACGTGCGCGCGCGACTACGTCTCGTGGCGCAACGAGCTCCCGGCCGGCGTGGAGCAGGTCAATGGCGTGCCGGTGCGGCGGTTTCCCGTGCGCCACGAACGCCATCCCGGCGAATTCGGGCGGCTCTCGGCCAAAGTGTTCGGGCGGGAGCATTCGGTGGCCGACGAGCTCGCCTGGCTCGAGAGCGAGGGGCCGGCGAGCCCGGCCATGATCGACTATCTCTCGAACGCGCCGTTCGACTACGCCATCGTCTTCAGCTATCGCTATTACCACGCGTGGCACGCCGTGCGCCGCCTGCCCGGGAAGGCCGTGCTCGTGCCCACCGCGGAGCGTGACCCGGCGATCGCGCTCGGTATCTTCGGTCCGCTGTTCCGCGGCGTTCGTGCGGTCATGTACAACTCGCACGAAGAGCGCGCGATGATTCAGGCGGCCACCGCCAATCACTCCGTTCCGGGCGTGGTGGTCGGCGTCGGATCGGAAGTGCCCGAGAGGACCGATCCGGCGCGGTTCCGGCGAAAGTTCGAAATGAAGCGGCCGTTCGCGATCTATATCGGACGGATCGACCAGAACAAGGGCTGCAAGGAGCTGTTCGACTATTACCAGCGCTACGCGGCGACGTTTCCGCGGGGGCTCGATCTGGTGCTCGTCGGCCACCCGGTGATGCCGGTCCCCCGCCATCACCGCATTCATCATCTCGGATTCCTCAGCGATCAGGACAAGTTCGATGCGCTTGCCGCCGCCGACCTGCTGATCATGCCGTCGTACTACGAGAGCCTGTCGATGGTGGCGCTCGAGGCCTGGGCGCTCGGCCGCCCGGTCCTCGCCAACGGGCGATGCGACGTGCTCAAGGGACAGTGCATCCGCAGCAACGCCGGGCTCTACTACGAGAGCTACGAGGAGTTCGCCGAGACGTTGTACTCGCTTGAATCGAACGGCCCGCTTCACGCACGCCTCGGAAGGAATGGCCGCGAGTATTTCGCGCGCCACTACGCGTGGCCGGTGATCGACAGGAAGTACCTCGAGATGTTCCGGCAGTTGGATCGGACGCCGGCCCAGACGGCAGTCGAGCCGATGCCGGGCTGGTTCGCCCGGCGAAGACGCGACATTCCGCCGGCGACCGACGTCCTCTCGCGTCTGCCAGCCGGCGCTGCTGCGCCGGATGCCGAGTCCCGGAGGGACCGTCCCTCATGACCGTCCGACCGCGCGTCCATCAGGTGCTCGCCACGCTCGGCTACGGCGACGCGATCGGCCACGAGGTTCTGGGCATCCAGCGCGTCCTCAGAAGCGCGGGGTTTCAGTCCGAGATATTTGTCGAGACGGCCGATCACCGGCTCGAGGACCGCACCATCGACTATCGCGAGATGGTGGGCGAGATTGCGCCGGAGGACGTGCTCATCCACCACTTCTCCATCGGCTCCCGCGCGTCGCGGACCGCCTATGCGCTCCCAGGGCGCATGGCGCTCGTGTACCACAA
>JBOGIX010000185.1:0-3427 GCA_050744685.1 Vicinamibacterales bacterium
GCATCGCGGGTGTCGGAGCAGTCCACGCTCGACGCGAAGCACGCCGGCACGGTGCGCTACCAGGGCATGCAGGTCGTCGAGGCCAAGGGCAGCACCGCACACACGCCGGGCGAGCTGATCGTCATGAACCGCACCGGGTCGCTGGGCGTGCAGGACGCGAAGGGCCGCGACCGCGAGCGGTATCCGATCGTCTACGGCGCGCGCCTGAAGGTGCGCGACGGCCAGGCGGTCGAGCCGGGCCAGATTCTCGTCGAGTGGGATCCGTACACGTTCTCGATCCTCACCGAGGACGCCGGCACGGTGAAGTACAAGGACCTCGTCTCCGACCTCACGTTCCACGAGGAGCTGGACGAGGTCACCGGCCTGTCGCGCAAGATCGTCGTCGACAGTCCGGACGAGAAGAAGCAGCCGCAGATCGAGATCCGCGACAAGGCGGGCAAGGTCGCGCGGAAGTACCACATGCCGTCGCACGCGCACCTCATGGTCGAGGATGGCGAGGCGGTCTACGCCGGCGAGGTGCTGGCGAAGATCCCGCGCGAGACGACGAAGACGAAGGACATCACGGGCGGTCTGCCGCGCGTGGTCGAGCTCTTCGAGGCGCGCAAGCCGCGCGAGACCGCCGTGATCTCGGAGATCGACGGCATCGTCAAGCACGGCGGCGTGGTGAAGGGCCAGCGCAAGATCATCATCGTGCCGGAGGACGGCGGCGAGCCGAGAGAGTACTCGCTGCCGCGCGGCGTGCACGTGAACGTCCAGGAAGGCGACCGCGTCCGCGCGGGCGAGCCGCTGATGGACGGGCCGAGCAACCCGCACGACATCCTGTCGGTCCTCGGCGAGAAGGCGCTGCACGCGTATCTGGTCAACGAGATCCAGGAGGTCTACCGCCTGCAGGGCGTCAACATCAACGACAAGCACATCGAGGTCATCGTCCGGCAGATGATGCGGTGGGTGAAGATCGAGGAGGTTGGCGACACCGAGTTCCTGATCGAGGAGCAGGTGGACCGCTTCCGGTTCATGGAAGAGAACGAGCGCGTGATCGCGAACGGCGGACGTCCGGCGACCGGCCGGCCGCTGCTGCTCGGCATCACGAAGGCGTCGCTCTCGACTGACTCGTTCATCTCGGCGGCATCGTTCCAGGAGACGACGCGCGTGCTCACCGAGGCGTCGATCTCCGGCAAGGTCGATCACCTGCGCGGCCTGAAGGAGAACGTCACGATGGGCCGGTTGATCCCGGCCGGCACCGGGTTCGAGTACTACCGGCACGTGCGGATCCCGGCGGACGAACCGCCGCCACCGCCGCCGCCGACGCCGGAGGAGCTGGAGCTCGAACGCGAGATGGAGTACTTCGTGGAGCCGGAAGAGGCGTTCACCAGGGACGAGATCGAATAAGAGCCGGGGCCCGTGGGCTCGGGGTTCGGATCAGGGCGATGGTCGGAAGGCCGTCGCCCTTTTTTTGTGTGCAGCACATCAAGATGGACCTTCGATTGCAATTCGGCGAGATCGACATTTATCTATTCGATCAACTGTTGCGTGGCCGGATTCGTCCTGGTATGCGCATCTTCGATGCCGGGTGCGGCGAGGGGCGGAACCTCGTGTATCTCTTTCGGGCCAGCTACGACGTGTTCGGCGTGGACGCCGATCCCGCATCGATAGCGTCGGTGCGGCGGATGGCGGCGACGCTCGCACCGCATCTGCCCGCCGACAATTTCCGCTCCGAGCTGCTCGAGAGCATGACGTTCCCCGATAGGTGTGCCGACGTGGTCCTCAGCAGCGCCGTGCTGCACTTTGCCCGGGACGACGCGCACTTCGACGCGATGCTGCGCGGCATGTGGAGGCTGATGAAGCCAGGCGGTCTGTTCTTCTGCCGCCTCGCCTCCAGCATCGGCATACACCACCAGCTCGAGCGAATCAGCGGGCGTCGGTTCAGGTTGCCCGACGGATCGGATCGCTATCTCGTCGACGAACAGCTGCTGCTCGAAAAGACCGATGCGCTTGGCGGCGAGTGGCTCGATCCCTTGAAGACGACGATCGTGCAGAATCAGCGGTCGATGACCACGTGGGTGATCGGGAAGCGGAAGGCATGACGCTGCTCAGCGGTCCGCGGATTCAATGACTCTGACGATGCGCGAACGAATCCACTCGGCGAGCTGCTCCTCGGTGAGTTGGCCAGCCGCCAGGGTCACGATCCGGGTCACGATCTCCGCCTCCGGAGCCTCGAACTCGAATCCGTTCAGCCCGAGGAACGTGACCATCGCCAGAAAGCCGTTGCGCTTGTTCCCGTCCCGATACGGATGATTCTTCACCAGTCCAAAGGCATAGGCGGCAGCGACGGTTGAGAGGTCGCCCCCTTGCCCGTAATGCCAGCGCTGCTGCGGCCTGGCCAGTGCGGACTCGAGGGCTGTCTCGTCGCGGACGCCGGGCAGCCCTCCGTGCTCGCGCAGCTGGTCGGTGTGAACGGCGTCGATCACCAGCCGGCTCAGCCAGCGGGGCTCCTTCCGGCGTTTCGACACGGTTGCGGTTTACTTCGCGAGCTCGCGCAGCGCGTTGCGGTACTTCTTGGCGGCCTTTGCGGCAAGCTTCAACGCGCGCTCCGTTTCTTCGGCGTAAGGGGTGAGCAGGATGCCGCGGTCGGTCTCGACCGCGAGCACCCGATCGCCGGCCTCGAGCCGGAGCCGATCGGCCATGTCCTTCGGCAGGGTGGCGCTAACCGAGCCGCCGGCCTGTCGCAGCGTGACTTCTTTCGTCATCATTCGTTCCGAGTCCCGAGTCCCGAGTCCCGAGTGCCGAGTCCCCGAAGTGTAGCACAAGAGTGCTACAATGTGCCGAACGATACATGAGCCTGCATTCACCGGCACCATCACCATCAACACGCCGCTGGTGGCGTCCACCATTCCGTAAACCCCGATGAAGATTGAACACTTCGCCCTGCAGGTCGCCGATCCTGCCGCGATGTCGGCCTGGTACGTAGAGCATCTCGGGTGTTTGGTGGCGCGGGTTGCCGGCGGGCCGTCGTCCATGCACTTCCTGCGCGACAGCGCGGGGACGTCGCTGCTCGAGCTGTACCGCAACGCCAGGGTGGCGGTGCCGGACTACGCGTCGATGGATCCCATGCTCGTTCACGTCGCATTCGTGTCCGACGATCCTGCGGCCGACCGCGACCGGCTCGTTGCGGCAGGAGCGACAATCGCTGAGGATCTCGTGCGGACGGCGGCGGGAGACGAACTGGTGATGCTGCGCGATCCCTGGGGCGTGGCGCTGCAGCTGGCCAGGCGGGTGCAGCCGATGCACCGGTGAAGGCGCAGTCGCAGCGAGAGCGCGGTGCATTTTGCCGTGCAGTTACAGCACGTCTTGCGCCGCCGCCCGTAGCCGCGCGATGATACCCGCCGACGATTCACAAGCGAGGCGTGTATGCAGGCAGGCAGGCGAG
>JBOGIX010000186.1:0-2771 GCA_050744685.1 Vicinamibacterales bacterium
GGCTCGTCTCATCCTCCGATCCGTCATCGACCACGATGATTTCACGCCACGGACCGGCGGCGCCGATCGCGGCGACGACGTGGCCGATTACCTCCGCCTCGTTGAACGCGGGGATGACTACCGAGACCGCCGCGGTCTCTGCCAATCAGCGCTCCCACCGATCGTGATCGCGGCTGCCGCCGCGCGATCGGCTGTGAGCGACCGGCTCGGTGTCGGCGTCGGCTTTCACGCCGGGCTTGGGGAGCTCGAGCGAGCGGACGCGATAGACGAGATCCTCGAGCAGCTTGCGGTTGGCCGAGATGACGTCGGCGAGCAGGCCGATCAACATGACCTGGAAGCCCACGATCATGAGCACGGCCGAAAAGATCAGCGACTGGATGTAGCGTCCCGCCGTGGGCTGCGTCAGTAAGAAATACAGGAACCGGAGCGCGATCAGGAATCCGACACCAAAGACCGTGAGCCCGATGTAGGTGAAGACCTTCAGCGGCTCGTACATCGCGTAGATGCGGACGATGGTCGCGGCCGAACGCTTGATGTAGCCGAACACGCTGTCGAACAGCCGGGATTCGCGCGTGCGCGGATTGGTCGCGACCGCAACGTGCGCGATGGCCATGCGCTTCTTGCCGGCCTGGATGATCGACTCGAGCGTGTACGAGAACTCGGACACGATGGTCATCCGCAGCGCGGCCTCGCGAGTATAGGCGCGGAAGCCGCTCGTCGTATCGGGGACGGTGGTATTCGAAACCTGCCGCACCACCCAGCTGCCCAGGCGCTGCAGCTGCCGCTTGCGCCACGACATGTGCTCGAGATCGGCGATGTTGCGGTCGCCGATGACGATGTCGGCCGTGCCCTTGAGCAGCGGGTCGATCAATTTCGGAATGTCGGTGCCGGCGTACTGGTTGTCGGCGTCGGTGTTGACGATGATGTCCGCGCCCTGTTTCAGCGAGGCATCGATCCCCGCGGCAAAGGCGGCCGCCAGGCCCTTCTGCCGTCGCAGCCGGACGATATGGTCCACGCCGCAGGCGCGCGCCACGTCGGCGGTGCCGTCACGCGACCCGTCGTCCACGACGAGCAGCTCGATGACGTCGACGCCAGGCACCGAACGCGGCAGGTCCGCGATCGTCGCCGGCAGCGTCTGGGCCTCGTTCAGGCAGGGGATCTGGATTATCAGTTTCACGAAAATGCCAAGAATGCCAAGAATGCCCACGAAATGCCATGAATGCCATGAATGCCATGAATGCTCATGAATGGAAGCCGTTCGCACTCCCCATTCATGGCATTCCTGGCATCCTTGGCATTCATGGCATTAGGTCATCACCCTCCCACGAGCCTCTCGATGACCCCGTCCCAGGTGATCGTCGAGGCCACGGCAAACCCGGCGTCGCCGAGGCTTGCGGCGCGTGCGCGGTCGGCGTGCAGCGCGCTCAGGGCGCCGGCGATCGACTCGGACGTCGGGCCGCACACGAAGCCGTTCTCGCCGTCCACCACGAACTCGTTCGGCCCGCCGGAATCCGAGCAGGTGACCACCGGCTTGCGGGCGAGAAACGCCTCGAGCGTCACGTAGCCGAAGTCCTCGTCGTACGGCGGATAGACCACGGCGAGCGCGTTTCGATAGAGATCGATCAGCTCGTCGTCGCCGACCGAGCCGAGGAACGTCACGCGGTCGCGGACGCCGGCCTGCTCGGCCGCGCGCTCCGTGTTCGCGCGCTGCGTTCCATCGCCCGCCACGACGAGCCGGAGCGATCGATCGACGCGCGCCAGGGCGTCGACGATCAGATCCACACGCTTCACGGATTCGATCCGGCCGACCGAGAGGACATAGTCCCCGTAAGGACCGCTGACGAGCCGCGCCGCCAGACGCGGAGGATGATACAGCGGCTCGGCCTGCAGCGCGTTGAACTTCGCCAGGCGCGCGGCGGTGTTCCGGGCGTTGCTGAAGACCCGACGGCATTCGCCGAGCATTTGCGTGTCCAGGCGAATGAGCGTGTCGCGCAGGCCCACGTCCGATTCGTTGTGCCCGAAGTCGCTGTAGGGTGTGCCGCACAGTTCGTAAGCGGCACGGTACTGGTGGATCAGCCACGCGACCTTGTTCGGGTGCCGCACGAAATAGCTGGGAAACTTCGAGGCGATCACCAGGTCGATCGGCCGTCCGTTGCTTTCGCTGAGATCGAGCAGGCGCCATGCCGCGGCGTGCGCCAGGATCTCTGCCTTTGGATACCACTTGAACGGGATGCTCACCAGCTCCGCCTCGTAGCCGCGCTGCCGCAGCTGCTCCATCAGCTGGCGGACGTGGACCTCGGCGCCCCCGTGCACGAACGGCACCTGGGCCTCGCAGACGAGGATGGTTCGTACGGTCATTTCTCGTCCTCGCGGACGGCCTGGGGCAGCCCGGGGGCCAATTTCATTTGTCCTCGCGGGCGGCCTGTTGCTGCCCGGGGGCCATCTTGCGGCAATGCGATCTCTCCTCCGCGGGCGGCGAGTGGTCCCGTGTCCACATTACGCGGTCCGGGCACCGGCACCGCGACGGCGGGGACGCGATCTCACGTGGCGTGCCGGAAGTTGATCACGTCGCCATCGAGGACGATGTACTCCTTGCCTTCGAGGCGAAGCTCGCCGTGATCGCGTGTGGCGGCCAGGGTTCCACGCGAGAGAAGCGCCTCGTACCGCACGACCTCGGCACGGATGAATCCGCGCGAGATGTCCGAGTGGATTTCCCCGGCTGCGAGCACCGCCGGCATGTCGCGTGGAATCGACCAGGCGCGGCACTCGTC
>JBOGIX010000187.1:0-2942 GCA_050744685.1 Vicinamibacterales bacterium
TCGTTACACTGTGGGCGGAGGGAACGAGGCGTGTCCGAACCCGAGTGGGCTGCCTGGCCCGACGAGAAACTGCTGGATCTGCGGATCAGCGACCTCAACCTCGCCGTCGAAGGCAGCGCGCTCGAGCCGCGAATCGCGCAGCTCCGCGCTGAGCTGGCGGGCCGCGGGCTGAGCTCGTTCGACCCGCACTTCTGGCTGTCGGGGGAATGGTTCTCTCCCGACGGCGTTCCTGGTGTGGCGATCCCGTTCTACCTCGCGCATCCGCGGCTCGAAAAGCTCGAACGCACGCAGATGCTGGAGGTCGAGGGAGGCACGCCGGAATGGTGCATGAAGATTCTGCGGCACGAGGCCGGCCACGCGGTCGACAACGCGTACCGGCTTCGCATGCGCCTCCGCCGCCAGCGCGTGTTCGGCCCCTCGTACATGCAGTATCCCGACTATTACACGCCAAAGCCTTACAGCAAGAGCTACGTGCTGCACCTGGACAGCTGGTACGCCCAGAGCCATCCCGACGAGGACTTCGCCGAAACCTTTGCCGTGTGGCTGACGCCGGATGCCGACTGGCGGACCCGCTACGCGGACTGGCCGGCGCTCAAGAAGCTCGTATATATGGAATCGCTGATGACCGAGCTCTCCGGCAAGCCGATGCTCGTGAAGAGCCGGCGGAAGATCGAGCCGATCCAGGCGATCAGGAAGACGCTCCGGGCGCACTACGAACGCAAGCGGCGCCACTACGGCCTGCTGCACCCGCACTTCTACGACCGCGACCTGCGGCGCCTCTTCTCGGACAGCCCCGAGTACGCACGGCAGATGAAGGCCGCGCGCTTCATCGCCCGCGTGCGCCGGGACGTCCGCCGCATGGTCGCCGAGTGGACCGGCGAATATCAGTACACGATCGATCAGGTGATCGAGGACATGATGCGGCGCGCCAACGAGCTGAATCTTCGCCTGCGTGAGCCGGAGGAACAGGCCAAGCTGGATTTCATCATCCTGCTCACGGTGCAGACGATGAACTACCTGCACAGCGGGCGGCACCGGGTGGCGCTGTAGTGGTGGGATCTCGTCAGTTTCCAGTTGCCAGTTGCCAGTTTCCAGTAATTCCAACTGGTTATCAGTAATAAGTGGCTGGCAACTGGTTACTGGCTACTGATGACTGACCCTGCACCCGTCAATTCACCCCAGTTCGATGGCAGGAACTCGCCGCGATCGTGCAGGCGGACGACGGTATCGACGATTGCGGGATCGAAGTGCGATCCGCTGGCCGCCTTGATCAGCGCGATCGCCTCCTCGTTGGTCATCGCCGACCGATAGGCGCGGGTCGATGTCACGGCATCGAAGAAGTCGGCGATCCCGAGCAGCCGTCCGAGCAGCGGAATGTCGCCGCCTCGCAGCCCCTCGGGATATCCGCTGCCGTCCCAGCGTTCGTGGTGGGAACGGACGCCGGGCAGCACCGCGGTGACCGACGGGCTCTGGATGTTGGCGAGGATGCGCGCGCCATGCGCCGGGTGCTTCTTCATCTCCTCGAACTCGGCGGCAGTGAGGCGTCCCGGCTTGTTCAGGATCGAGTCCGGCACCGCGATCTTGCCGACGTCGTGCAGCAGTGCGGCCAGCTGCACGGTCTGCTGCTCGTCGGCCGACAGCCCGAGCTCGCCGGCAACGCGGCGCGCGAGCGCGGCCACGCGTTCGGAATGCCGGTGCGTGTAGCCGTCCTTGGCGTCGATCGTGGCGGCGATGGCGCGGATCGCATCGATCAGCAGGCGCTCGAGATCTCCCATCAGCCGCACGCGGTGCAGCGCCACGCCGGCATGATTGCCGACGGCGGCCAGCAGCTCGAGGTCCGCCTCGTTGAACTTGCCGGGAGCGCTGAGGCTGTCGACATAGAGCGCGCCGAGGATCTCTCCCGTGGTGCGCAGCGGCACACACATCACCGACCGCACGTGCTGGCCGATGACGCTCTGGCCCTCGTTGAACCGCTCGTCGTTCACCGCGTCGAGCGCGAAGGTCGACACGCCCTTGTCGATCACGTCTGACACGAGCGTGCTGCTGACGCGGAAGCGCTCGAGCGACGGCGAGCGCCCCTTCGACGCGGCCACCTCCATTCCGCCCGGGCCGGCATCGGCGCGCCGCAGGACGAGGGCGGCACGGTCGCCGCCGGTGACGTCGAGGATCGCCGCGAGCGTGGCGTCGGACAGCGCCTGCATGTCCCGCGCGGAGGCGAGCACCTCCGACACCTGGTGCACGGTGGAGAGGTGCCGCTGCGCGCGCTGCAGCAGGTTCAGGTCCGCCGATCCCGTATCGATGGCCCCCGACGGCGATTCCAGCCAGTCGAAGCGTGACGGCTCGAATCGTTTGCGGATTACCGACGCCATCGTGGTGTCGTCCAGCGACAACGTCGGCCCGGACTCGCGCGCAGGCGCGACGCCGCCGCCGGCCACTCTGATCTCCGTGGATCCCACGCGGATGGTGTCCCCCGGCTTGAGCGTGGTCGTCCGTACGAGCCGATCGTTGACGAAGGTACCGTTCGCCGAATCCAGATCGCTCACGACCACGTTCGCCCCATTCGCCTCGATGGTGCAGTGCCGCCGGGACACGGCGTGGTCCTCGAGGCAGATGTCGCAGTCTTTCACCCGACCGACGGTCAGGCGCGATCCGTCCGCGAGCGCGTACCGCCGCTCACTGCCGCCGATCTGAAGCTCCACCTGGCCGTGCATGGCAGAATTATCCTATGCACACGCGCCGTTTTGCCGGGATTGCCCTGCCCATCCTGCTCGCCGCCGCCACGCTCGCGCAGCCCTCTGCACAGGAAAGCTGGCTCGAGCCCTATCGCGAGCCCGCCCGCCGGATTATCGCCGAAGCCACCGACGACCGCTTGGCGTGGGAGCGGCTGGCGGAGCTGAGCGACACGTTCGGCCATCGGCTGAGCGGGTCGGAGTCGCTCGAAG
>JBOGIX010000188.1:0-5338 GCA_050744685.1 Vicinamibacterales bacterium
GGCAGAAGGCAGAAAGGCACGGAGAAGGCGAAGCTCTTCTTCTGCCTTCTCCCTTCTCCCTTCTGCCTTCTCAGACCCGGATACTCCTCCATTTCCCTTGTTGGAACCGCCAGATGGACAGCAGGCACCGGGTGGCATGCCCGAGCACGATGGCGGTCCAGACCCCCGACGCTTCCAGGCGGCCCATCGACTGCAGGGCGAAGCATAAGCCCATCGGGACGGCTACCTGCGAGACCAGCGTGATGTAGAGGGGGCTGCGCGTGTCGCCGGTGCCTTGCAGGCCGCCCGTGAAGGTCAGCGCCACGGTGATGAAGAAGCCCGAGATGCTCAAGTAGCGAAGCAGCTGGGTGCCGAGACCGACGACCACCGGATCGGTGATGCCGAATATCGCGAGGAGCAGATCGGGAATGAAGATGAAGAGCAGCGCGAGGCACCCGGCGACGCTGAGGCCGATACGCGCCGCGATGTGCACGGCGCGCGCGCTGCGGTCCGGGCGTGCGGCGCCGAGGTTCTGCCCGGCCACCGCCGCCGCGGCTCCCATCAGACCGACCGACGACCAGGTGATGAGCGAGAAGAGCTCCGCGTAGGCAACCGCATACGCGGCCTGCGCTTCGGCGCTGTGCTCGAGCGAGCCGATGAACCGCAGCAGCAGCACGCCGGCGATGTTCATCGCCACGCCCTGCAGGCCGGCGGGAAGGCCGAAGCGGAACAGCTGCCGGACGATGGTGAAGTCCGGCGCCCACGACATACCGCGGCGGAAGTGGACCACCAGCCGGCCGGTCGAAATCATCCACATCGCCACGACCGACACCGTGGTGCTCGCGATCACCGTGCCGAGCGCCGACCCGAACGTGCCCAGCGCGGGAATCGGCCCCGCGCCTGAAATCAGCACCACGTTCAGCCCGATGTTCAACACCGTCATCGCCACGCCGAGGCGGAGCGGGGTTTTCGCGTCTCCCGCCGCGCGCAGCGCCCCGCCGAGCATGAAGAACAGCAGCATGCCCAGGCTGAACAGGAACATCGTCTGCAGGAACGGCAGCGCATGGGCCTGCACGTCGGGGCTCGCGTTGACGAGCGTGAGCAGCTGCGGGGCGAGGAAGTATCCGAGCGGCGCGAGCACGCCGACCGACATCAGCACCGCGACCAGGAACGCCTGGTACGCGACGCGGTCCACACGTTCGTGATCGTTGGCGCCGGCGGCACGCGCCACGAGCACGCCCATGCCGGTGAAGAGCGAGCTGATGAAGACGATGACGACGAGGAAAATCTGCCAGCTGACGCCGATGGCGGCGTTCGCCTGGTAGCCGACGTAGTGGCCGACGAGCGCGTGATCGATGATGCCCTGCAGTCCGCCGATGGCGTTCTGCAGCACCGTCGGCCAGGCAATCTTCCAGACGGCGCGCGCGATTGGCCCTTCTACGATCGAGCGGTCGAAGCTGCGCCCGGCCGGCGCCGCGCGGGGCGGCGTCGCCGCTTTTGCTGGCACGCCGGTGGTCGACTCCGGCGGTCCGGCCGGAGCTTCAGCAGTCGACGAGGCTCTCGAGTCCAAACCGGTCGATCATAACAATCATCGTCCTCGCGGGCGGCCTGTTGTGGCCAGGGGGCCATCTTGCGGCATGTTTACCTGCTTCGCGGGCGGCTGTTGTGGCCAGGGGGCTTCTTGGTCCTCGCGGGGCGGCCTATTGTGGCCAGGGGGCCATCTTGCGGCATTTCTCTCAGCTGGCCTGTTTATCGTCCTCGCGGACGGTCTGTTGTAACCGGGGGGCTTCTTGGTCCTCGCGGACGGCCTGTTGTGGCCAGGGGGCTTCTTGGTCCTCGCGGGCGGCCTCTTGTAGCCAGGGGGCCATCTTGCGGCATTTCTCTCACCTCGCTTGTTTGAGGATTCGCCGGACCTCCGCGTGCGCAACGATCACGGCCGGCTGGCGCTGCAGGGCCTCGTAGTACCGCCGGGCGAACTCGTCGGGCCCCTGCTCGGGCGACAGCAGCCGGGCCACGTGATCGAGCAGCGCCGAGCCATCGACTTCCGTCGCCGGCGCGTCGGCCTGCAGCGTCTCGTCGATACGGACCACGAGCTCCGAGAGCGGATGCAGCCACGCGAACCATGGATCGTTGATGACGAGTTGCAGGAGACTGGCGTTCGAGCCGATGCGCCCGCGATCCATCTCGTAAGCGACCCTCGCGTCTTCGAGCAGCACCTTGTGGAGATTCAGCAGCCGGACGCGCATGTCGCGCAGCCGCGACCGCGTATCGTCAGTGAGCGGCTGCGCCTGCCCGACGCCTTCCTCCACGGCCTCGCCACGTGCACCCTCGCCGATCGCCGAGCGCAGGTCGTCGAGATCGAGAGGAACCGCCGGCGTCGCGGGTTCGTCTGCCGATCGCGAGTCCTCGCGCGGGAGATCGGAAAAAAGCTCCAGCCGGTTGCCGTCCGGATCCCGCACGAGGAGCGACTCGCTGAAGGCGTCCCGGATCGCCCGATCGATGGGCACGCCGGCCGCCTCGATCCGTTTGAGGGCGTCGGCCAGCGCGCCCCGCGCGGGATATTCGAGCGCGAACTGACAGCTGCCCGCCGCAGGTGCCTCGCCGCCATCTGCCGTGCTGAGGAAGATCCGGGGTCGATCTCCGCCTGCCGTCCGCACCGCCGCCGACCGCGGCGTCCGCCGTGTCACGTCGAAACCGAGCGTACCTTCGTAGAACGCTACCGAACGGTCGAGGTCGGCAACCGTGAGGTGCAGACGTCCGAGGGTGACGCGAGGGGTTATCTTGCGGCGCCGCTTGGCCATGCGTCCATCATCGCGCACTCGACAGGGCCATGCGCAAGGCCGATTCCATCTCCGGTTCTGTTGGACGCCGTTTTGCACGAATGCGCCTGGAGGCGGCGATGGCCGAAGTTCTCGTCGAATATACCGAGTTCGTGTTCAGCCCTGACGGCACGCGGTATCTCGCGCGCGCCTGCGGCTCGGAAACCGCCAACGGCACGTGGCAGGGATGGCTGGAATTCGTCCCGCCCGAGGGGGGCGAAACACAGCGCACGGGACGCGAAACGACGCAGCCGAATCGCACGGATACACTCTACTGGGCGACCGGCCTCACCGCCGTGTATCTCGAGGGTGCGCTCGACCGCGCCCTCCATCCCCACAAGCGGCCGGCACGCCATACCGGCCCTAGCGCGTTCGGCCCGCCAACCGAGCCCGCACCCGACTTCCTTCCCGACGCGCCACAGGCCGAGAGCGTGCTCAATCCATTCTCGGTGTACCGCAAGGGTGAGACGCTGCTGCGGCGTCAGCTCGCCGCCTTCTCCGTCTGGCATCTCGTCAACATCATTCGCGCCCACGCGTTGAGCGATCTCTCCGCGACCACGCTCGAATCGATGTCCGCGGACGATCTCATCGAGATCATCGTGACGGAAGTGAAAAAACAGAACGACGAGCCGGTTTCCCGCTGATATGGCGGCCTGTTGCTGCCACGGGCCCTTGCACAGGCTGCCTTCAAGCCGTCGCGGCAGCCGAGCGCGTGGCTTCAGACCGCTCCGCCCGTCCTTCGCTGCAGCTCCTCGAGGATCACCACCGGATCCACCGGCTTGCTGATGAACGCGTCGCAGCCGGCCTTCTCCGCGGCCGCCCTCTCCGACGGCATCACGCACGCGGACACGACAATGATGACGATGCCGCGCGTGCGCGGATCGGCGCGGATCTCACGCGTCAGCTGCCAGCCGTCGGTGCGGGGCAGCTGCAAGTCGAGCACGATCGCATCCGGCATCCAGTCCTGCAGAATCGCCCGCAGTTCCTCTGCGTCCGCCGCCGTCTTCACGTCGAAGCCAAACGCCGACAGGAACTCGGCGTAGCCGAGCCGGGTGTCGCCGTGGTCATCGACGATGATGCAACGCGGCATGGATTCCAGTTCTGCAAAAGCGGGACCTCATCCGCATATATTGGCATTTCGGTGCTGGCGGCCCGGATTGCTGGGGTTCTTACCTTAGGATACGCTGAACCCTCCGCAACGACCGTGTAACTCTCACGTCAATCGCGGCGGCGGGTTTACGTTTTTACCCGGCTTGCCGCTTGCCTTGCCGGCCCGGCCGGGGCGACA
Organism: Vicinamibacterales bacterium; assembly: GCA_050744685.1. Classification (GTDB taxonomy): domain Bacteria; phylum Acidobacteriota; class Vicinamibacteria; order Vicinamibacterales; family 2-12-FULL-66-21; genus JACCXG01. Next base: position 4,087 of record JBOGIX010000188.1, read on the forward strand.
ATCCGTGCGTCTCGATCACAGTTGACTTGCAACCTTGCCGGCTGGAACCGGTTGCAGGAGGCCACGACATGCCTGAACGCTGCCGTCGCATCGGTCTGTACCGTCTCTGCGCGCTGGTAACCGCCCTGGCTGCCGTCACAGCTGCGGCGACGCCCGCGCTCATGGCCACACGTTTCGCGCAGGCGCCATCGACCGCATCGCCTGCCACGTCTGCCGCGACTGCCGCAACGCCCGTACTCACGGACGCCGACGTCGAGCAGTTCCTTCGCACGGCCCGAGTGATCAAGACGAAAGGGATCTCCAAGGGCGTCACGGGCACCACGCGCGCAACGCTCTCCGACGGCGCCCTGACGCACGATGCGCACATCCAGATCATCGACGAATACAAGCGGGAGTTCCGGACGCACTTGAACATCGAGTTCGACTTTCGCGACAGCTGGGCGTTCAACGTCGCCGCCTACAAGCTCGATCGGCTGATCGGCCTGAACATGGTGCCCGTGAGCGTCGAGCGTCCTTATCGTTCGCGGCCCGCGGCGATCACCTGGTGGGTGGACGATGTCACGATGGACGAAGGTGGACGCCTCAAGAACAAGATCGAGGCGCCGCCCGAGAAGGCGCGCTACTGGCATCAGCAGATTTACATGATGCGCGTGTTCGATCAGCTGATCTACAACACCGACCGCAACCTCGGGAACATGCTGATTGGCAGCGACTGGCGCCTGTGGGCCATCGACCATACGCGCGCGTTCCGGAAGCAGAAGGCGTTGAAGTCGCCGACCCACATCAGCCGGTGCGATCGCCAGGTATTCGATCGCATGAAGTCGCTGACCCTCGACGTGCTGAAGCGCGAGCTGGGCAAGTATCTGGACGAAGGCCAGCTGAAGGCGCTGCTGGCGCGGCGCGATCTGATCGTCGCGCGGCTGGAAAGCCTCGGACCCGAGGCGCTGTTCGACGACCGACCGGGGACGTAATTCACCGGGGCTCCACCCCGGGACCCCGGCTCGGTCGCTCGCGGGATCGGCTAGCGTCGCTTCCTGGCGTGCCCCCGGCCGGACGCGACTATCTTCTGCAGCGTCCGGCGCACGGCCTTCAGCTCACGCTCCTGTCCCGGACTCACCTCCGGCGCTGTCAGGCGCAAACCTTCGAGCGCCGACAGGATCGTCCCGGCGATCACCAGACGGGCGAACCATTTGCGATCGGCCGGCACCACGTACCACGGCGCGGGCTCGCGACTGGTGCCGCGCAACGTATC
>JBOGIX010000189.1:0-2738 GCA_050744685.1 Vicinamibacterales bacterium
CTACACCACACCGCGCGCTGGCTTCGACGGGAAGTCGAACTTACATCGTTACACGATCGCGCGGCGATCATCCAGTTGAGCTCGGCCGAGCCCGACCGCAAAACATTCCAGCTTTTGCACGTTTCACACGCGTGCCCGCGTGCGCGATCGCGCAGTCCGGGCAACTTCCTTGCTCCTCCGGAAAACAAAATCCTGGAGGGTCGATGACGAAGTACGTGTGTGCGACCGCGCTCCGCGCGTCGCTCGCGATTGGTTTCATAGTGTCTTCATTCGTAACCGCCGCGTCAGCGCAGAGCGTGACCGCGCCGTGGAGCGCGCGTGACGTCGGGTCGCCGACGTTGCGCGGCAGTGCCTCGCAGTCGTCTGGTGCGTTTACCATCTACGCTGCCGGCACTGACATCTGGAACGCGAGCGATCAGTTCCATTTCGTCTATCAACAGTTTTCGGGCGACGCGGAGATCGTCGCGCGCGTCGACAGCATCACGTACCAGCATCGCTGGTCGAAGGCCGGCGTCATGATTCGCGCCTCGCTGAACGGGAATGCTGCGCATGGGCTGGCGGTTGCGTCGGCTGGCATGGGCGTGCATTTTCAGCGGCGCCGATCGACGGGCGCCACGAGCCTGAGCACGACCGGCTCGAGTACCGCGGACACGCCGGTGTGGGTGCGTGCCGTTCGCGTCGGCAACCGCATCACCACGTATCGTTCGACCAACGGCACCAGCTGGACGACGATCGGGAGCGATACGATTACGCTCGGCACTTCGGCCTACTTCGGCGTCGCAGTCACCAGCCACAATACGGGCGCCCGAACGACAGCACGTGTGTCGAACGTGGCGATCAAGAAGACCGGCCTGCCGTCCGGCCAGCAGAGCATGGACATCGGCAGTCCGGCGATCAAGGGCAGCGCCACATACTCGAGCGGCAGGTACACAATCAAAGGGGCCGGTCGGGACATCTGGGACACGTCCGACCAGTTCCGCTACGTCTACCAGCCGATGACCGGCAACGGCGAGATCGTCGCGCGTGTGGCCTCGCTCACCAACCAGGACGCATGGTCGAAGGCCGGCGTGATGATCCGCGAGGCGCTCAATGCGCAATCGCGTCACGCGATGGTGGTGACCTCTGTCAGCAAGGGCTACGCGTTCCAGCGGCGGCCCGAACCGGGCGGCTACACCGAGCACTCGGCGGGCGGCAGTGGCACGGCCCCGGGGTGGGTCCGGCTCGTGCGCACCGGAGATCTGTTCGAGGCCTATCGGTCCAGCACCGGGACGTCGTGGACGCGAATCGGCGCGGACATGATCGCGATGGGCGACACGGTTTACGTCGGTCTCGCGGTGACCAGCCACAACGAGGCGGCGGCAACCACGGCCGTGATCGACAACGTCAGGATCTCGAGCTCGACGGGTACGAACCGGAACCCGGCGGTCTCGATCACCGCGCCGATCGGGGGCGCGACGTTCACCGCGCCGGCCACGGTGGCGATGACGGCCACCGCGACCGATCCCGAAGGGCGGATGGCGTCGGTCGACTTCTATGCCGGCAGCACGCTGGTCGCGCGCGATACCTCGGCGCCGTACTCGGCGTCCTGGTCGGCGTCGACGGCAGGCACGTTCGCGCTGACCGCGGTGGCGCACGACGCGGACGGCGGCAGCAGCACCTCCGGGGCCGTCAGCGTCACGATCCGCACAGGCACGACAACGACGCCGCCGCGGGCGGTCGCGTTCACCGCCTCGTCGGATCACGCGACCAACGTGACCAGCTACGCGCTGAAGGTATTCGCGGCAAGCGCGAATCCGTCGACCGCGACCGCGATCGCGACCTCGAATCTCGGCAAGCCGACTCCGGACTCGGCCGGGACCATCACGGTGGATCGGGCGACGTTCTTCAGCAACCTGGCCGTGGGGAGCTATATCGCGACGGTGACAGCGGTGGGACCGGGCGGCGAGACGCAGAGCTCGAGCGTCGCCTTCACCCGGTAAGCAGGAAAGATCGGCGCGTCAATCTCTCGTCACCAGCATCGCCCGGAAGTAATCGCGATTCATCCGGGCGATGTTGGTGATGGGGATCTCCTTGGGGCAGACCGCCTCGCATTCCCCTTCGTTCGAGCAACTCCCGAAACCTTCCTCGTCGTGGCGGTGGACCATGGCGATCACCCTGGCGTGCCGTTCGACCTGGCCCTGCGGAAGCCGGCCGAGGTGGCTGATCTTCGCCGAGGTGAACAGCACCGCCGAAGCGTTCTTGCACGCCGCGACGCAGGCGCCGCAGGCGATGCAGGCGGCCGAGTCCATGGCCTGTTCGACCGTGTTCCGCGGAATCAGGATGGCGTTGCCGTCGGGCGCGCCGCCGACGTTGGCCGACGTGTAGCCGCCGGCCTGGATGATGCGGTCGAAGGCCGAGCGATCGACCACGAGATCCTTGATGAGCGGAAACGCCCGCGCCCGCCACGGCTCGAGCGTGAGGCGATCGTTGTCCTTGAAGCTGCGCATGTGAAGCTGGCAGACGGTCGTGCCCGGCTCCGGTCCGTGCGGGACGCCATTGACCAGAAAGCCGCACGTGCCGCAGATCCCTTCGCGGCAGTCGGAATCGAACGCGACGGGATCCTCGCCCCTCGCAATCAGCCCCTCGTTCAGCACGTCCAGCATCTCGAGGAACGACATGTCCGGGCTGACCTGCTCGACCGTGTAGTCCACGAGCCCGCCAGCCGCGTTCGGACCTGACTGCCGCCACACCTTCAGATG
>JBOGIX010000190.1:0-3924 GCA_050744685.1 Vicinamibacterales bacterium
CCGATCATGTTCGTGCTGCGGGAGCCCGAGGCGTGGAAGCAGGCCAAGGCCGACGCCGCGCACGGGGTTCGGAAGAGCATCGGCTCGCCGATCGAGTTGTTCCGCTCTCCCCAATGGCGCCGCAACAGCATCGTCGGGCTGCTGCTCGGGGTGTCGGGCATGTTCGGCCTGTGGGGCATCGGGTTCTTTTCACCCGAGCTGATCTCGACGGCGCTTGCCGGCGAGCCGCAGCAGACGATCGACCGCGTTCGCGGGTGGGGCACCGCGCTGCAGGACGTCGGTTCGTTCCTCGGCATGGTCGTCTTCACGGCCGTGGCCTCGCTCGTCAGCCGGCGACTGGCGTTCTTCTTCGCGTTCCTCGGGGGCCTGCTCGTGACGGCGTTCGTCTTCAATTCGCTCCACAGCGCATCGGATGCCTACTGGATGCTGCCGATGATGGGGTTCGCGCAGCTGGCGCTGTTTGCCGGCTACTCGATCTATTTCCCCGAGCTCTTCCCGACCCGGCTCCGCGGCACGGGCGTGGGCTTCTGCTACAACACGGTCCGGTATCTCGCCGCGCCGGCCCCCATCCTGCTCGGTTACCTCAGCGCCGCGCTCTCGTTCCGGACGGCAGCCGTGTTGATGTCGTCGATCTACCTGGTCGGCATGGTGGCGCTGATCTGGGCGCCGGAAACCAAGGGCAAGCCGCTGCCGGAATAGGTCGAATCCGCCGCGTGCCGCGCAATCGGCACGCGGCCGCCCCGCGTGCGCGCGGCTCCGCGCGATATGCTCACCTCATGCGAGTCGGCCTCATTGGCACGGGTGCGATCGCGCGCCTCCACGCGCGCGCCTACCATAACCTCGGTTTCACGCTGCGCGTCTGCACCAACAGGACCGAAAGCACCGGTCGCCGGTTCGCCGCGGACCACGGAACGGAGTTCGTGCCGACCATCGAGGATGTCTGCGCGCACCCGGACGTGGACATCGTGGACGTGTGCACCTTTCCCGCCGTGCGGCTCGAGCCCGTCGAGCTCTGCGCGCGCTTTCGCAAGCACGTGCAGGTGCAGAAACCGATCGCGACCGACGTCGCGACCGCCCGCAGGCTGGTCGCGGTCGCGCACGATGCCGGTATCCAGCTGAACGTCGTCAGCCAGCACCGGTTCGACGACTCGTCGCTGTTCCTGTCTCGCGCGCTCCGCGACGGCCGCCTCGGCCGGCTCATTCAGTGCGACGCCTATGTGAAGTGGCATCGCACCGACGCCTACTACTCGCGGCCCGTCAAGGGCACATGGAAGGTGGAAGGCGGCGGCGCGCTCATCAGCCAGGCGATCCACCAGGTGGACATCCTGCGCTGGCTCGCAGGACCGGTGCAGCACGTGTCGGCCATGTGGCAGCTCGGCGCCATCCATCGGATCGAATCCGAAGACGTGGTGAACGCAGTGCTCCGGTATGCGAGCGGCGCGACCGGCGTGATCCAGGCGTCCACCGCGTTCTGGCCAGGCTACCCGGAGCGCGTCGAGCTGCACGGCACGAAGGGGACGGCGATCGTCACCGGCGATCGCCTCACCACGTGGGACGTGCAGGACGACGAGGGGGAGCCGGCGCCATTGTCGCGGGCGGTGGCCTCAGGAGCGTCCGACCCGATGGCGATCTCGCTCGAGCCGTTCGAGCGTCAGTTTCGCGACTTCGCCGACGCGATCGCGACCGGCCGTCCACCGCTGGTGAGCGGCGAGGCCGGGCTCGAGGCGCTGGAGGTCGTGGAGGCCATCTACACGTCGTGCCGATCGGGCGCGACGGTCCTGGTCGGTGGTGGCATTCGATCGGCCTCGTCATGAAGATGAATGCCGCCGACGCGGAACGGCCACCTGCGTATCGCCAGGCCGTCGACGCCGTGCTGACCGCGTTCGGCACCGACGCGCGTGCCGGCCTGACCGCGGCGGAGGTCCGCACGCGGCTGGAACGGCACGGTCGCAACGAGCTTGCCGCAGAGGAGCCCGTCCCCGCGTGGCGGCGGTTCCTGGCCCAGTTCCAGGATGTGCTCGTGATCCTGCTGCTCGTCGCGACCGGGATCTCGGCCGCACTCTGGTTGCACGAACGCACGTCGACCCTGCCTTATGAGGCGCTCGCCATCCTCGGCGTCGTGCTGCTCAATGCGGTCATGGGCTTCGTGCAGGAGGCGCGCGCGGAAAGCGCTGTAGCGGCGCTGCGCCAGATGGCGGCGGCAAAGGCGCGTGTCATTCGCGACGGCACGCCGCAAAGCGTTGCTGCCGCTGACGTCGTGCCGGGAGACATCCTCGTCATCGAGGAAGGCGACACGATCCCGGCCGACGCGCGGGTCGTCCAGTCGACGGCGCTGCAGACGGCAGAAGCGGCGTTGACGGGCGAGAGTCTTCCCGTTTCGAAGTACACCGACACGATCGCGGAAGAGGCCGGCCTCGGCGATCGCCACAACATGGTGTTCAGCGGCACGTCTGCGACGTACGGCCGCGGCCGTGCCGTCGCGATCGCGACCGGCATGCAGACCGAGATGGGCCGCATCGCCGGGCTGTTGAAGGCGACCGGCGACCAGGCCACGCCGCTGCAGCGCCAGCTCGACCGCGTTGGCAAGATGCTCGGCCTCGTCGTGCTGCTGATCGCCGCCGTGATGATCGTCACGATCGTTCTCGTCGAAAACGTTCGAGGCTTTTCGGGGCTCGTGGACGTGCTGATTCTCGGTGTCGCGCTGGCCGTCGCCGCGGTGCCGGAGGGGCTGCCGGCGGTTGTCACGGTCGTGCTGTCGCTCGGCGTGCAGCGCATGGCGCGCCGCAACGCGATCGTCCGGCACCTTGCCGCTGTCGAGACCCTTGGGTCCGCAGACGTCATCGCCTCGGACAAGACGGGAACGCTGACGAAGAACGAGATGACCGTCCGGTCGGTCGTCACAGCGAGCGGCCAGGTCACGTTCACCGGCACTGGCTACGCGCCGGAAGGGACGACCGCCCATGATGGTGGCGCGCTGCCCGGGCCGCTTCGGTTCGAGCTGAATCGCGCCCTGGCAGTCGCGGATCGTGCGAACAATGCCGTCCTGCAAGCGGCTAACGGGCGCTGGACGGTGCAGGGCGATCCGACGGAAGGGGCGCTTCTCGTGGCGGCGCGGAAGGCCGGGCTCGACGCAGAGACGCTTGCGACGCGGTTCGAGCGTGTCGGCGAGGTGCCGTTCTCGTCCGAGCGCAAGTTGATGAGCACCGTGCACACCGATGCACAGCAGACAGGCCGCATGCTCGTGTTCACCAAAGGAGCGCCGGACGTCCTGCTCGACCGATGCTCGCAAGAGTTGCGTGGTGAAGCGTCGGTGCCGCTCACGACTGAGGGGCGCGCCAGAATCCTGGCCGCGAACGAGGAGCTGGCGGGTCGTGCGCTGCGCACCCTGGGTGTGGCCTACCGCGTGCTGCCCAATGAAGGCGGTCCTGCCCCCGAGGTGGACGATGGGATCGAGCAGGACCTGGTGTTCGCGGGCCTGGTCGGCATGATCGATCCGCCACGCCCTGAAGCGAAGGCAGCGGTGGGCCGCGCTAGAGAAGCCGGGATCCGGCCGATCATGATCACCGGCGATCATCCCTCGACGGCGGCCGTCATCGCGCAGGAGCTTGGCGTCATCGATACGGCGCGTGCGGTCACGGGCCGCGAACTCGAGGCCATGGACGAGCAGGCACTGCTGCGCGCCGTGCGCGACGTCTCCGTATACGCCCGCGTCAATCCCGAACACAAGCTGCGGATCGTCAAGGCGCTGCAGCGTGAGGGCGCGGTGGTGGCGATGACCGGAGATGGCGTCAACGACGCGCCGGCCCTGCGCACCGCGGACATCGGCGTCGCGATGGGCATCACGGGGACGGACGTGTCGAAGGAGGCGGCCGACATCGTGCTGGCGGACGACAACTTCGCGACCATCGTCGCGGCGGTCCGCGA
>JBOGIX010000191.1:0-8253 GCA_050744685.1 Vicinamibacterales bacterium
CCAGCCACCCGAGCGCCAGCAGATCCGGACACTCGAAGAGGCGCACGCCGTCCTCGAACGACAACCGGGTCCCGGCGTCGAGCTTCGCGGCGATATCCGCCAGCCCCGCCCTGTCTACCCTCGTTAGCACCTCTGTTGTCCTCGCGGGCGGCCTCTTGCCGCCAGGGGGCCACCTTGCGGCGTGCCCCTCACCTCGTTCGACACGTCAGGCCACGCCCATCATCTGCACGCGCACGGAGCGCGCGCGCGGGCCGTCCATCTCGGCCACCAGGATCCGTTGCCATTGCCCGAGCACCGGCTCGCCGCCGCTGATCTGCAGAGTGACGCTGTGCCCGAGGAACATCGCGCGCAGGTGCGAGTCGGCGTTCATGCGATCGCAGTCTGAATGCTGGGGATCGTTGTGCTGCCAGTCGGCGTCGCGATCGACGACCTGCTCGAGCACGCGCATGATGTCGGCGTGCAGCGCCTTCTGCGACTCGTTGATGAAGATCGCGCAGGTGGTGTGCATCGACCAGAGGCTGGCGATACCCTCGCGGACCCCCGAGGCGCGCACGCGCGCCATGACGTCCTCGGTGATGTCGACGAGCTCGATCCGCCGGGCGGTCTGCACCACCAGCTCGTCGGCCTGGACGGCGAGCGGCCCGGAGGCCGCCGCCCCGCTGATCGGCGTTTTCCTGACCGTCACGCTCGAATTTCTGCTCACTCCACCCCTCGACGGTGATCGCAAAAAAGGCCAACCCCTATTGTACTGCAGGGGTCCCGCGGCCCCTGCTATACTCGGCGTAACTGACTGTGCCCGGCGGCCATGCGAAGTGGGTGCAAATCCCACGCGGTGCCGCCACTGTAAGCGGGGAGATTCGCCCCTTTGCCGGCCTCGGCCGGCTGCCACTGTGCGGCGATGCTGCATGGGAAGGCCGGGGATGACATCGACGATCCGCGAGCCAGGATACCTGGATGCCGGGCCGTCCTTTCCATCGGCGCGAGACACGCCGAGGAGGCGCCGCATGCATCGTCTGTCCGCTCGTTCTCCGATCCATTTCACGTTCGTCCTCCTGTTCCTCTTCGCGTCTGCCGGCGCGGCGCTCGCAGGCCCTGTGACCGGCCGCATCGTCGACGCCGACGGCCGCCCGGTTTCCGGCGCACGTGTGCTCGTATCGGGCGACGACGTACGCCTGGCGTCCGCCATCACCGACGAGGATGGGCGGTTCAGCGTCGACGCGCCAGACGATGTGCGGCTCGTGGTGCGGATTGCGGCAGACGGGTTCCGCGCCGAGGCACGTGCGGTGGACGCTTCGGCACAGCCGCGCGACGTCGGCACGATCGCGCTCGCCGTGGGCGCGCTCTCGGAGTCGGTCGTCGTGTCGGCGTCGCAGGTGGAAGTCCCGCTCACGCAGGTCGCCTCGAGCGTCACGATCATCACGGGGGCTGAGCTCGAGAGCCGGCAGCTGAATTCGGTTGCCGAGGCGCTGCGCACGGTGCCCGGGATGACGGTGACGAGCACCGGCGGTGTCGGCACGAACACCGGCGTCTTCCCGCGAGGTGGCGAGTCGAACTATTCGCTGGTGCTGATCGATGGCGTTCCGGCGAACGCGTTCGGCGGCGACTTCGACTTCGGCCAGGTCTCCACGGCGAACGTCGAGCGGATCGAGATCGTGCGCGGGCCGCAGAGCGCGCTGTATGGATCGAACGCCATCGGCTCGGTCGTGCGGATCATCACGCGCGCCGGCGGCGCGCCGGCGGCGCAGTTCAGCGCCGAGGGTGGACACCAGGGGTCGTCGCGCGTGTCGGGATCGAGCGCGGGGCGCCGCGGCGCGTTCGAGTGGGGTGCACTTTTCGATCAGGTGTTGAGCGACGGCAGCAACGGCGAGCGGACGGCCGCTGGCGACGATATCGTCAACGACGACTACGAGCGCCGGTCCGGGGCGATTTCAGCGGGGTGGCGACGTGGCGCCGCGGCTATCCGGGGAGACGCCCGCTATTCCACCGACGAACGCGGCTTCCCGGGGCCGTTCGGCAGCAATCCGATCGGCGCCTACGAAGGGATCGATGCCGTCTCACGCGGCCGGAACGATCGAGCGGTCGCGTCCCTGTCGGTGTCGGGGCCGATCACGCCGCGCCTGCGCGGGCAGGCCCAGGCAGGCTACAGCCGGCTCGAAAGCGACTTCGCGAGCCCGTTCGGCGGATCCGAATCGTTCTCGCGCCGATGGATCGGCCGCGCGCAGGCCGACATCATGATCGGCCGCGGGCTCGACGCGTCCGCAGGCGTCGAAGTCCAGCGAGAGCATGCCGGCAGCACGTTCATCACCGGCTCGACTGCCGAGCGGATTCCCATCACCCGAACGATCGCCGGCTACTTCGCCGAGGCGCGCTGGAACTCCCGCGATCGCCTGTTCCTGACCACCGGCTTGCGCGTCGAGGAGATCGGGCGCGACGGAATCGAGCCATCGCCCGACGCCTTCTCGCCGCGGCCGCCGCTGCCGTCCGATACGGTCGTTTCGGCCAACCCGCGTCTGTCGGGTGCATGGATCGTCCGGGGCGGCGGCGCGAGCTTCACGAAGCTGCGCGCGGCGACCGGCACCGGCATCCGTCCGCCTGACGCGTTCGAGCTCGCCTTCACCGACAATCCGGGACTGAAACCTGAGCGCAGCGCCAGCGCCGAGGCGGGAATCGATCAGGCGTTCGCGGGTGGCCGCGGCCTCATCGAGGCGACGGCGTTTTTCAGCGATTACGACGACCTCATCGTCGCCGTCGGATCGTTCAGCGGCTCGAGCCGGTTCCGCACGGACAACATCTCCAACGCGCGCGCCCGCGGCCTCGAGCTCGCGCTCACGCTGCGCGGCCGGGTGCAGCGCGCTCGCGCCATCGATCTGGCGGGCCGTGTGGGTTACACGCTGCTCGATACCGAGGTCCTCGCCGTGGATCAGGACGACACGGCGCCGCCGCCGTTCGTGGTGGGACAGGCGCTGCTGCGCCGCCCGAAGCACCAGTTCTTTGCCGACCTTTCGATGTCGAGCGGGCCGTTGGCGGCGTTCCTTCGCGGCGGCGGACGCAGCAGGACGCTCGACGTCGAACCGTCACTCGGCACCTTCGGCGGCCTGTTCGACGCGGCGGGACATCAGGTCTGGAGCGCGGGCGCCTCGTGGCGTCTCGGCCGGTTCACGGAGGTCTTCGGCCGTGTCGAGAACATCTTCGATCGCACGTATGAAGAGGCGTTCGGGTTCCCGGCGCCAGGACGACGCGCAACGGCAGGGCTGAGGATTGCTGCAGGCCGCTGATCTGGCATTCGCGTATGGCGGCGCGCCGGTGCTGCACGGCGTCTCGCTGGACGTGCCCGCGGGCGCACTGGTGGGCCTGATCGGGCCAAACGGCTCGGGCAAGACTACCCTGCTCCGGCTGCTCGCGGGCACCCGCCGCCCGACACGTGGACAGGTGACGCTCGACGGCACGCCGTTGACATCGCTGCAACGCGGCGCGATCGCGAGGCGGATTGCGGTGGTCCCCCAGGAGACGCACCTCGCCTTCGACTACAGCGTGCTCGAAGTCGTGCTGATGGGGCGCTACGCGCACCTCGGGCCCTTCGAGGTGGAGGGGGCGGGCGATGTCGCGATCGCCAGGGCGTCGCTCGCCGCCACGGGCGCCGCCGGCTTCGAGCAGCGCGCCTTTTCAACGCTCAGCGGCGGCGAGAAGCAGCGCGTGATCATCGCCGCGGCGCTGGCGCAGATCACCGGCGCGGACGGCGCGTGCGTGCGAGGGGCGGTCCTGCTGCTCGACGAGCCGACGGCCGCGCTCGATCTGAAGTATCAGCTGGGCGTGGCCACGCTGCTTCGATCGCTCCAGCGCGATCGCGACCTGACCATCGTCGTGTCGACGCACGACCTGCCCTTCGCCGCGGGCCTCTGCTCGACGCTGGTGATGCTGAAGCAGGGCCGGGTCATGGCGTGCGGCGCCGCGGCTGACGTGCTGACACCGTCGCGCATCCGCGAACTGTACGGCGTCGAGGTCGAAGTCGCGCGGCACGGTTCGACCGGGCGGATCATGGTCGTGCCGGTGCGGCCGGTGGAAGCGGAGCCTCGCGCGTGAGGCCGATTGGGCACCGGCTGGCCGGCGCGCTGCTGGCGTTTGGTGCGGCGGCGGCGGCCGCGATCCTGCTGGCCCCGCTCGTGGGCTCAACCCCCATCAGCCTCCGACGCGCGTTCGACCTCTCCGTGCCGTTCGGCGAGAACCCGGACGCGCAGATCTTCTTCATCGCCCGGCTGCCGCGGACGCTGGCAGGCGCGCTGGTCGGGGGAGCGCTCGCCGCCGCCGGCGTCGTGTTCCAGGGCCTGTTGCGAAACCCGCTGGCGACGCCGTTCACGCTCGGGGTGTCCACCGGCGCGGCGCTCGGGGCCATGCTCGCGATCACGTTCGGCGGCGCCGCCATCGCCTGGTTCAGCGTGCCGCTCGCCCCGCTCGCGAGCTTCGCCGGCGCGCTCGTCGGCGTCGGCGTGGTGTACTTCCTCGCCAGCGCGCGGCATCGCGGACTCTCGACGCATGTGCTGCTGCTCGCCGGAGTCACGATGAACGCATTCTTCTCGGCGCTGATTCTCTTCGTGCAGTACTTCGCCGACTTCGCCGAGACGTTCCGCATGCTGCGCTGGCTGATGGGGGACCTCGACGTCAGCAGCTACACACCACTCGTGACGTCAGCGCCGCTCGTCGCCGTGGCCTTTGCCGTGTTCGCCTGGCTCGCACGTCCGCTCAACCTGCTCAGCCTGGGCGAGGACGCGGCCGAATCGCGCGGCCTCGACGTCGCCCGCGCACAGCGCGCGGCGTTCGTCAGCGCCTCGCTGGCGACCGGCGCGGCCGTCTCGGTCGGCGGTCCCATCGGCTTCGTCGGCATCATCGTCCCGCACCTGGTGCGGCTGCTGGTCGGCGCGGACCATCGGATCGTGCTCCCGGCATCGACGCTGTTCGGCGCTGCGTTCCTCATCGGCTGCGACGCGATCGCGCGCACGGTGCTCGCGCCGCTCGAGCTGCCGGTCGGCGTCATCACCGCGCTGGTCGGCGGACCGTTCTTCCTGTGGCTGCTGGTGAGAAGGACTGGACGGTCATGAAATTTCTGAACAGGTCAGTTCCCAGTTGCCAGTCTCCAGTTGCCAGGGTCTTTTCGTTGGTTGCCAGTTGCCGGCCGCCCGGTCTGTCCGTCGCCCTGCTAGTCGCGCTCTGTGCGGGTTTCCTCTCCTTGACTGGGGCTGTGACGATCGAGGCGCGTCGATCGCAGGCGGCCGCTCCCGTGCGCCTCATCTCGCTCGTGCCCGCAGTGACCGAGATGCTCTTCGCCCTCGGGTTGGGCGACCGGGTAGTTGGCGTCAGCAGCTTCGATCGCTTTCCGCCCGAAGTCGAGCGCGTGCCGAAGGTAGGAGCGCTGCTCGATCCGGATGTCGAGCGGATTCTGTCGCTCAGGCCCGATCTCGTATTCGTCTACCGCAGCCAGGTGGACCTGCAGACGCAACTGGGCCGCGCGAAGATTCCCGTGTTCCCTTACGCTCACGCCGGGCTCGCAGACGTCACCGCGACGATTCGACAGGTCGGTGAACGGACGAGGGTCGCGGATCGCGCCGAGGGCCTGGCCCGCAGCATCGAATCACGCATCGAAGCGATCCGCGCGCGCACGCGAGGCCGGCCTCGTCCGCGCACGCTGGTGGTCTTCGGACGAGATGCCTTGGCCTTGCGGGGGATCTACGCCAGCGGCGGCATCGGCTTCATCCACGACATGCTGATCGCCGCCGGCGGCGAGAACGTCTTCGCCGACATGAAGCGCGAGGCCGTGCAGGCGACGACGGAGCTCATCATCGCGCGGCGTCCGGAGGTGATCCTGGAGCTGCGCGCGGATCCGATCGACCCGGCGACCGAAGCCAAAGAGCGGCGGACCTGGGCGGCGCTCTCGTCGCTCCCAGCCGTGCGGGCCGGGCGCGTCCACATCATCGCCGATCCCCGCACTGTCATTCCGGGACCGCGCGTCGGCGAAGGCCTCGAGGTCTTCGCGCGAACGCTGCACGGCAGCCGATGAAGACGCTGGTCTGCTGGAGCAGCGGCAAGGACAGCGCCTGGACGCTGCACGTGCTGCAGCGTGAAGGGATCGCCAACGTGGCAGCGCTCCTCACCACCATGAACGAGGCGGTCGATCGCGTAGCGATGCACGGCGTGAGGGCCGACGTGCTGCGCGCGCAGGCGGCAGCCGCAGGACTGCCTCTCCTCACCGTCCCGATTCCCTCCCCCTGTCCCAACGAGATTTACGAGGAGCGGATGGCGGCGGCGATGCAAACCGCCGTTGCCGACGGTTTCACGCACGTGGCATTCGGCGATCTGTTTCTCGAGGACGTCCGGCGATACCGGGAGGACCGGCTGGCTGCCACCGGCCTGACGCCGATCTTTCCGTTGTGGCAGCGGCCCACCGCCGAACTGGCGCGGGAGATGCTCGAGGCCGGCCTCCAGGCACGACTCACGTGCATCGATCGGCGCGTGCTGCCGGCCGCGTTCGCCGGGCGTTCGTTCGACGCAGCGCTGCTGGCCGATCTGCCGCCGGGCGTCGACCCGTGCGGCGAGCGCGGCGAATTTCACACCTGCGTCACCGCCGGGCCGATGTTCGTCGCGCCGATCGACGCGGTCGCCGGCGAAGTGGTCGAACGCGGCGACTTCGTGTTCGCGGACCTGCGCCTTTGAGCTCTCGGCTCTCTGGCGGCGAACAAATCCCCCGGTGTCAAGCCTTGCGGCTTCCGCCTGAAGGCGGAAGCCACCCGTCAGGGCTCAGGGCGCTACGGGGTGATTCATTCACCCGCTTTTTAGTTGGAAGATCGGTGGGGATCTCTTCCGGCTGAAGCCGGAAGCCACAAGCGATCAGACCGCGAACTCCACCGGCACGCGCTGCGGAATCAGCCCGCGCTCGAACGCATCGCCCAGCAGCTTCTCCACCGCACGCCGGCCGCGCTCGCCGTACGACAGGGTCAGGTTGTTGACGTACATCCCCACGAACGTGTCCGTGCGTGCGCGATCGAGGCCGCGGCCGAACTGGATCGCGTACTCGACCGCCTGCTCGCGGTGCGACAGCGCGTAGGCGATGCTGTCGTGGAGCATCTTCGAGACCTTGTGAATCATCTCGGGCCCGAGATCGCGCCGGATGATGTTGCCGCCAAGCGGCAGCGGCAGGCCGTTGGTCTGCTCCGCCCACCACTCCCCGAGATCCACGATCTTGCTCAGCCCTTCTTCCTCGTAGGTGAGCTGCCCTTCATGGATGAGGAGCCCGGCTTCCGCCTTGCCGTCGAGCACCGCACGCTGGATCTCGTCGAACGGCACCACCACATATTCGAACTCCGGCTCGTAGAGCCGAAGCGTCAGGTACGCCGTCGTCAGCGTGCCGGGAATCGCGATGCGTGTGCCCTTGACCTTGGTGGCGCCTCCCTTCCGCGCGACGACGATAGGGCCGTACCTGTCGCCCATGCTCGCGCCGTGCGGCAGGAGCGCGTACTTGTCGACGAGATGCGCGTAGGCGTGAAACGAGACGGCCGTCACTTCGTAACGGCCCTCGAACGCCGCGCGGTTCAGCGTCTCGATATCCGCGAGCACCTGATCGACCTCGATGCCGTGCGTTTCCACGGCTCCGCTGGCCAGGCCGAAGAACATGAAGGCGTCGTCCGAGTCGGGGCTGTGGGCAACGGTGATTCTTGTGGGCATTATTTATCCTCGCGGGCGGCCTGCTCGGGGCCAGGGGGCAATCTTGCGGCACGTCGGGCGGCCTGCTCGGGGCCAGGGGGCAATCTTGCGGCACATCGGGCGGCCTGCTCGGGGCCAGGGGGCAATCTTGCGGCGGCCCCCTCGCGGCCAGGGCCAATCTCGCGGCAACTCGGGCCGCCGCCTCGCGGCCAAAGGGCACCCAGGCTCACTTCGTGGTGTCGCGTTTTTTGCCGTGCTGACCGTCCGAGAAGCAGTTGGACGTTGCGGCCGGACTCACGAGCGGCCGACGGCGTGCCGCTCGCGCAGGCTGCGGACGACGGTGATCACGCGGTCGATGGCGAAGTCGATTTCTTCGTCGGTCGTCCATCGGCCGAGGCCGAATCGTATCGACGCGCCCGCATCCGGTCCGACCGCATCAATCGCCTGCAGGACGTGCGACGGCGCCTGGCTGCCGGAACTGCAGGCCGATCCGGTCGACACGGCGAGATCGCCGAGCGCCATCAACAGGGCCTCGCCTTCCACCCCTTCGAAGCTGACGTGCAG